>JAJXXS010000074.1 GCA_021780975.1 Pseudomonadota bacterium | reverse complement strand
GGCTGGAGTGGCATCTTCGGCAGGCATGCGACCCATCATGCCACGCCCCCCGGGGAACGGCCACCCCACATCACGGGGCGCCGCGCGGCCTGCGGCACAGGCGGCCGGCGCGCGGGAGTGGCCTGCTTCAGGGCATTGCGAATCGGGCCGTCCGGGGGCTTGCCTCGGGTTGCGCTATAAGCGCGCCAGGGCTGGCAGAGGGGCTTTCCCCCTATGGCTGCATGACTGCTCAGGCCCGCTTTGCAACGAATGACCAAGGCCGCCGGATTCGGCATATGAAATGAAATTGAATCGAGCGAGATATGCGAGCGCAAGATAAATATTGCCTGCTGTCGCTCGCTAGGCCGAGAACCGTGCAACTGGCGACGGTGATTAAACGAGCGGAACCGAATGCTTGCCAAGATACCGGAACGCTTTCGGTGGGGTTCGGGGGTGCCGCACGCCGCAGATGCCAGATACCGTTTTCGCCCATAACTATCAGGAACTAGGGCTATAAATTTTTTTGCCGCGCCGAACAGTGTGTTGCGGCCGTCTTATCTGGTATCTTCGAGTTCGCGTTGCATCTGGCTTAAGGCCACTTGCGGTGGCGAAGCACAACGTCTTGTTCAAGATAATGAAAATGGCGCGGCCGGATTGACCCCGGCGCAGGCGTCTGCATACACTCGGCCAGTCTGCGGGCTGGCCGCAGCGTGTCGTTTGAGGAGGAGGAAGGGCCCATGCTGGAGAACTATTTGCCTATCCTGCTATTCATAGCAGTAGGACTGGTCTTTGGCGGCATCGCAATTTTCGCAGGCCGGTTGCTGGCGCCCGATCGCCCGGACAGCGAAAAACTCTCGCCCTATGAATGCGGCTTCGAGGCCTTCGAGGACGCGCGCATGAAATTCGACGTGCGCTACTACCTGGTGGCCATCCTGTTCATCCTGTTCGATCTGGAAACGGCTTTTCTCATTCCGTGGGCCATCGTCCTGGAAAAGATCGGCCTGGCCGGTTTTCTGGCGATGGTGCTGTTCCTGGCGATCCTGGTGGTGGGCTTCGTGTACGAATGGAAGAAGGGTGCCCTCGAATGGGAATGACCCTTTCCGAGCCACGTGACAGGAATCTATGAGCATCGAAGGCGTACTGGAAAAGGGCTTTGTCACCACCACGGCGGACAAGCTCATCAATTTCACCCGCACCGGATCGCTCTGGCCCATGACCTTCGGTCTGGCGTGCTGCGCCGTGGAGATGATGCATGCCGGGGCAGCTCGCTATGATCTGGATCGTTTCGGCGTGGTGTTCAGGCCGAGCCCGCGCCAGTCGGATGTCATGATCGTTGCCGGCACCCTCTGCAACAAGATGGCCCCGGCATTGCGCAAGGTTTACGATCAGATGGCCGAGCCGCGCTGGGTGATTTCCATGGGTTCCTGTGCCAACGGCGGCGGCTACTATCATTACTCCTACTCGGTGGTGCGCGGCTGCGACCGCATCGTGCCGGTCGACATCTACGTGCCCGGCTGCCCGCCCACCGCCGAGGCGCTCCTGTTTGGCGTGATCCAACTGCAGAACAAGATCCGCCGCACCAACACGATCGCCCGCTGACATGCGCCTCACGCTCAACGACTTGTCCGAACGACTCGAGCGCCTGCTCGGCGACAAGGTGACGCGCTGGATCGAGCGCCTCGATGAGATCACCATGGAAGTGCCAGCCCAGGAAATCCATGCGGTGATGCGTGCGCTGCGCGAACATCACGATCTGGGTTTTGAGCAGCTCATCGACCTGTGCGGCGTGGATTACCGAGATTATGGCGACGGCGTGTGGGGGGGCCACCGCTTCGCGGTGGTATATCACCTCCTGTCCCTGCATCACAACGTGCGCCTGCGCGTTCGTGCCTTCTGCGCGGACGATGATTTCCCCATCCTCGCGTCGGTATGCGACATCTGGCCGTCGGCCAACTGGTATGAGCGCGAAGCGTTCGATCTCTTTGGCATCGTCTTCGAAGGGCATCCCGACCTGCGCCGCATACTCACCGATTATGGCTTTGTCGGCCATCCTTTCCGCAAGGATTTTCCGCTCTCAGGGCAAGTGGAGATGCGCTACGACCCGGAGCAGCGCCGGGTGATCTACCAACCCGTCAGCATCGAGCCGCGTGAGGTCACGCCGCGCATCGTGCGCGACGACGCCTACGGCGACGTGGAGTAGCCATGGCCGCTGAGATTCGCAATTACACGATGAATTTTGGCCCCCAGCATCCGGCGGCCCATGGCGTGCTGCGTCTGGTGCTGGAACTGGACGGCGAGGTCATCCAGCGTGCCGATCCGCATATCGGTCTGCTGCACCGGGCGACGGAAAAACTCGCTGAACACAAGACATTCCTGCAATCCGTGCCCTACATGGATCGTCTCGACTACGTATCCATGATGTGCAACGAGCATGCCTATGTGATGGCGATCGAGAAATTGCTCGGCTTGGAAGTTCCCCTGCGTGCGCAGTACATCCGCGTCATGTTCGACGAGATTACGCGCATCCTCAACCACCTGCTGTGGCTGGGGGCGCACGCGCTGGATATCGGGGCCATGACTGTCTTTCTCTACTGCTTCCGCGAGCGGGAAGATCTCATGGACGTCTATGAGGCGGTGTCCGGCGCGCGCATGCACGCCGCCTATTACCGCCCGGGCGGGGTATACCGGGATCTGCCCGAGAGCATGCCGCAATACCAGCCTTCCAGGTACCACGATGCCGAGGCGGCCGGCCGGTTGAATGCCAATCGCCAGGGTTCATTGCTCGATTTCATCGAGGACTTCACGCGCCGTTTTCCGTCCTATGTGGACGACTACGAAACCCTTTTGACCGACAATCGCATCTGGAAGCAGCGTACCGTGGGGATCGGCGTGGTAAGTCCGGAGCGTGCCAGGGCGCTCGGCTTCACCGGTCCGATGCTGCGTGGTTCGGGCATTGCGTGGGATCTGCGGAAGAAGCAGCCCTATGGGGTGTACGGTCAGATTAATTTCGACGTTCCCGTAGGCAGTCAGGGTGACTGCTACGATCGTTACCTCGTGCGGGTCGAGGAGATGCGCCAGTCCAACCACATCATCCGCCAGTGCATTGAGTGGTTGCGCGAAAATCCTGGTCCGGTGATGAGCGACAACCACAAGGTTGCGCCTCCGGACCGCGTGTCGATGAAGACCAACATGGAAGAACTGATCCATCATTTCAAGCTGTTCACCGAGGGCATGCATGTCCCACCCGGCGAAGCCTATGCCGCGGTCGAGCACCCCAAGGGCGAATTCGGCATCTACTTGGTATCCGATGGCGCCAACAAGCCTTACCGCCTGAAGATCCGCGCCCCGGGATTCCCCCACCTGGCGGCGCTGGACGAGATGTCGCGCGGCCACATGATCGCCGATGTGGTGGCCATCATTGGCACCCAGGACATCGTGTTCGGGGAGATCGACCGCTGATGCTGTCCCCCGAAGCGCTGGCACAGATCGATCGCGAGGTCGCCAAATACCCTCCCGGCAGGGCCCAGTCCGCAGTCATGTCGGCGCTGCGCATCGCCCAGGTGGAGAAGGGCTGGCTTGCCGAGGACGTCATCCGCTTCATCGCCGACTATCTTTCGATGCCGGTCATCTCGGTGTATGAGGTGGCGACGTTCTACAACATGTACGAGACCGATCCGGTCGGACGCTTCAAGATAACCCTCTGCACCAATATATCCTGCATGCTGAGGGGCGCTCCGGAAATTGTCGCCCATTTCAAGGAGCGCCTTGGCCTCGAGTTCGGCGAGACGACCCTCGACGGCCTGTTCACTCTCAAGGAGGGCGAGTGCATGGGTGCCTGTGGCGACGCCCCACTGTGCCTGGTGAACAACCATCGCATGGAAGGGCATCTGACCGCGGAAAAGGTCGATGCGCTGCTGGAAGAACTGAAGAACACGGAGACCGACTGACATGGTGATCAAGCCCGGCCCCGTCCTCTTCAGCACCATGCACTTGCCGCAGCCTTCGACGCTGGCGAGCTACGAAAGCGTCGGCGGCTATGCGGCGTTGCGGCGGATCGTGCAGGAGAAGGTTGCGCCCGAGGACATCATCCACGAGGTCAAGATCTCCGCGCTGCGCGGGCGCGGCGGCGCCGGCTTTCCCACCGGGCTCAAATGGAGCTTCATGCCGCGTGCATTTCCGGGTGAAAAGTTCCTGGTATGCAATTCCGACGAGGGCGAGCCGGGAACCTTCAAGGACCGCGACATCATGCGCTACAACCCCCATGCCCTCATCGAAGGCATGGCGATCGCCGCCTATACCCTGGGCACGGAGCGCGGTTATAACTACATCCACGGAGAAATCTGGGACATCTACGAGCACATGGAGCGCGCGGTGGAGGAGGCGAGGGCAGCGGGCTACCTGGGCGATCGCATACTGGGCTCGGATTTCGGTTTCCACCTCTGCAACCATCACGGCTATGGTGCCTACATCTGCGGGGAGGAAACCGCGCTCCTGGAGTCGATAGAGGGCAAGAAGGGCCAACCCCGCTTCAAGCCGCCATTTCCGGCGTCCTTCGGTCTCTATGGCAAGCCCACCACCATCAACAATACGGAGACCTTTGCCAGCATTCCCTACATCGTGCGCGAGGGCGGGCAGAAGTTCCTCGACTTGGGAAAACCGAACAATGGCGGCACCAAGGTGTTTTCCATTTCCGGCCACGTGGCGCGCCCCGGCAACTATGAGGTGCCGATGGGGACGCCCTTCAGTGAATTGCTGGAGATGGCGGGCGGCGTGCGCGGCGGAGGCAAGCTGAAAGCGGTGATTCCGGGGGGGTCCTCGACCCCGGTTCTGCCGGGCGAGATCATGATGGACTGCACCATGGATTACGATTCCATCGCCAAGGCGGGGTCCATGCTGGGGGCGGGATCGGTCATCGTCATGGACGATACGGTCTGCATGGTGCGGGCGCTGGAGCGGCTGTCCTATTTTTATTTCGAGGAATCCTGCGGCCAGTGCACGCCCTGCCGGGAAGGCACGGGCTGGCTGTACCGGATGATTCGCCGCATCGAGCATGGCGAGGGGCGTCACGAGGACCTGCAACTGCTCAACGACGTTGCTGGCAATATCGGCGGGCGCACCATCTGCGGCCTGGGCGACGCGGCGGCAACGCCGGTCAAGAGCTTTCTCAAACATTTCGGCGCGGAATTCGACTACCACGTGCGCCACAAGAAATGCATGGTGGCATGACATGCTGAGCGTAGAAATCGACGGCAAACAGGTTCAGGTGGAAAGCGGTGCAACCATCATGGATGCGGCCACCAAGGCTGGCATCTACATTCCGCATTTTTGCTACCACGAAAAACTTTCCATCGCCGCCAACTGCCGCATGTGCCTGGTGCAGGTGGAAAAGGCGGCCAAGCCCCTGCCGGCCTGCGCCACCCCGGTCACCGACGGCATGAAGGTGCAGACCCGTTCCGCGGTGGCGGTCCAGGCGCAAAAAGGGGTGATGGAATTCCTCCTCATCAACCACCCTCTGGATTGCCCGATCTGCGATCAAGGCGGCGAGTGCGAGCTGCAGGATCTCGCCGTGGGCTACGGGAGCGGCAAGTCGCGCTACCAGGAAGACAAGCGCGTGGTCGAGAACAAGGATCTCGGCCCTCTCGTGGCGACCGACATGACGCGCTGCATCAATTGCACACGCTGCGTGCGCTTCTGCCAGGAGGTGGCCGGGGTGACCGAACTGGGTCAGGCTTTCCGCGGCGAGCATGCCGAGATTATGCCTTTCCTCGGACAGACCGTGGACTCCGAGCTGTCAGGCAACATCATCGACCTCTGCCCGGTCGGCGCCTTGACCTCCAAGCCCTTCCGCTACACCGCGCGCACCTGGGAATTGGCGCGCCGCAAATCGGTGAGCCCGCATGACAGCCTAGGTTCCAATCTGCAGGTGCATGTCAAGGACGGCCGCGTCATGCGCGTGTTGCCGCTGACCAACGAGGCCACCAACGAATGCTGGCTGTCGGACCGCGACCGCTTCAGCTACGAAGGATTGAACAGCCCCGACCGCCTGGAGCGGCCCATGGTGCGCGAGGGTGGGCGCTGGGTGGAGACGGACTGGCAGACGGCGCTGGAACGGGTGCGCGCCGGGCTCGCCGACACCTGCCGGCGCCACGGGCCCGACGCCGTGGGCGCGCTCGCGGCGCCGAACCAGACGCTGGAAGAGTACTACCTGCTGCAGAAACTCATGCGCGGGCTGGGCACAGGCAATATCGATCACCGCTTGCGCCAGGCGGACTTCAGCCTGGACGGCGCGCATGCTGGTGCCCTGTGGCTCGGGCTGGATGTCGCGCAACTGGACAAGCTGCGCTCGGTGCTGCTCATCGGCAGCC
>JAJXXS010000041.1 GCA_021780975.1 Pseudomonadota bacterium | reverse complement strand
CTGGCATGGCATGCTCGTGCAATCCCAAAAAACCGTCATCGAAGGTGAGCAGGAAAGTACCCTGCGGTAGCTCGGACTTGCCGTCCAGCCACGCGCGGAAATCAGTCAGCGATACCGCGCGCCGGCCCGCGCGCGCCAACGCTTGCATGTGGGCAGAAAAATTGCCGGGGCTGACGCAGTACTTGGCCTCCCAGGAATTATGGGCCTGCCCTATGCGGTGATACATGAGCACGGGGATGCGTTGCGCGTTCATCGAGCGCTATTTTCCCGAAAGCGGTCGCTCGCACGCACCAAGGACTGGAATAACGGGACGGGCAGCAGGCTGGGAACGAGATATTTTAGGTCGGACGCTTGCCAAATGCCACGCAAAAAAGCCCGCCGGAAGAGCGCCTGGGCGGTGTCGAGGTCGCGTTGCCAGTAGGCGCGGTAAGCCTCCTTGAGCAGGCTGCCGCGGGTGAGTTCGTAAAGCCGCTTGCCTGATAGATGTTGTACGCGTTGCGGATAATTTGCAGCGAAATCCTGGCGTACCTTGACCGCATCGAGGACTTGTTTCCATTTGTTCCTGGATATCTGCCCGCCACCATGCCAGCGATAGAAGGCCAGCACTTCGGGCACGCGCACTATGTTGTCGGTATGGCCGTACAGGCGCAGCCAGAGATCGTAATCCATGGCCGAGAAGCGGCGCTCGGAAAAGCCACGCACGGCGTCGATGGCGGGACGGCGGACCAAGGCTGCGTGGATGGGCCAGGGGCAGGCGCGCAGAAATTCCGCGGTCATGTCCATGTCGCGATACTCAGGCGGCACATAAGGATTGCTGCCGGGCGTGCCCTCGCCGACGTTCTGCCAGCCGCAATACGCGATATCGGCATCATGCGAATCGAGGGCGGCATCGAGCTTCGCCAGGCAGTCACGGTCCCACCAGTCATCGGCGTCCAGGAAGGCGACCTTGCCTCCGTGGGCGTGTGCAAGGCCACGGTTGCGGGCCGGGTAAGGGCCCATGCGATCCTGAAACAGGAGGTGCATGCGTCCGGCGTACGTCGCCGCGAGTTCCTCTAGTATGCCTACGCTGGCGTCCGTGGAGCCGTCGTCCACGACGATCAGTTCAACGTTGGGGTGGCTTTGCCCCATGACGCTTGCTACTGCCTCCGTCACGTATGGGGCGGCGTTATAGCAGGGCATTACAACGGAGATGCGTGCGGGATCGAAAGCCTGTTCCACCATGTTTCCTGATCAGTAGTATTGCAGGGTGTGATCCACGACCTTGTCCCAGGTGTAACGTTGGGCGAATGTCCGGCAGGCCTGTTCTTCGAAGCGCTGCTCGCCGCGGAAAAACGCCTCTAGGGCTGCCCTGAGCGCGTCCTGTCCGGGATTATCGACGAAGTACCCGGAAATTCCATCACCCACGGCTTCTGCCGCGCCTGCCAGCCGTGCCGCAAGGGAGGGTATCCCGGCCGCGGCTGCCTCCAGATAGACGATGCCGAAGCCTTCATGGCTGCCGGGGATGACGGATGAGGCCAGCACCATGAGATCGGCTTCCGCGTAGTGGCCGAGCAGTCCTTCGCGCGCCACTGCCCCGGTGAATCGGACGCGGGCCGCGAGCCCAAGCGCCTCACTCAGGGCTTGCAGGCGGGGTCGGTCGGAGCCTTCCCCCACGATCGTGTAGCGAAACTCAAACTGGGGCATCAGCCCTGCGAGCGCATGCAAGACGGCATCGATGTTCTTGCGGGGTTCAGCGAGACGGGATACCGTGAGCAGACGAGGAATTCCGTCGGTAGAAGGTTTGCGTGGCACGTCAAAAAATTCGGCGCCGACTCCCACCCAGGCCACTGAAGTCTTGCCGACACAGGCCGGAAATTGCTTCTGCAAGACGCCTTCCGTATAGCGGCTGTTGGTCACGATATGGTGGGAGCGCGGCAAGGCAGAGGCAACCAGAGCTGCACTGCGCTTGAGCCGGTGGGAGCGCAGCCAGGTTGGGCGATAGGAGTTCATACGCCACAGCAGCGGAATGGCTGCCCAGTCGCGCGCCGCGAACGGCAGATAGGGGCGCAGAAAGTCGTTGCCATGCACCGAGACGACTGTTTTGCGGCCCTCCAGGGCGAGCCAGGCATAGGCCGCATTCATCGCATGCCACACGTCGGCATGGCAGGCGTCGAACTCGCGCCTGTCGAGGGCGAGGTGCTGACGCAATACCGGGCGTATCTCCACTCCGTCCATGGAAATCTTGCCCTTCGCGTGCGGGCGCGTGAATAGCGTGATGTCGTGACCACGACTGGCGAGTTCCTTCGTATATTCCCAGGCATAGGTTTCGATGCCGCCAAGGTCGGGTGGAAACTCGGGGCTGACAATGGCGATTTTCATACTGCCCTCCCCAGCAGGGCGCTGTGTGCCGGTACCTTGTCGGCGGGCCAAGCCAGCAATGCATCGGGGGGTGTATGCCAAGTGAGTCCAATGGGGTCGTTCGTCGGGTTGATTACGAGTACCACGGGTTGCAGGCGATCCCCGAGGTTGACGATGCGCAGGCGTCCGTCGCCGGGGATGGGGCAGGGAAATTGTTCGGCCGTGGGAACGGCCTCGGCGTTGCCGCCGAGCAGCGAGGGCGGCAGACCTTGCTCCGTGGCTTCCAGCAGCAGCACCGCTTGGATCATCCAGGCGCGATAGTGGTCATGTGCCGGATAGATGCGGCACAGATGATAAAGTGCCTCCGCCCAAAAACCGAGCGCATACTTTTCGTAGCGCAGTTCGGCCCAGCGCTCCAGGATGCCGCTTTCGGCGGTGAAGCGTGCCGCGGCATGGATCACCGGATCGAGCGCTGCGTCTGCGCACAGGCGTCGATAGCGCGCCAGGTCCATCAGGTTGATGGGCAGGTAATGGTGCGCCCAGGTGCGCAGCGAAAGTTCGCGGTCGATGTAGCCGCCGGGCATGACCAGTCTGGGAAAGCGCGATTTGATGTCAGGCAGCCGCGGCAGCAGATATTTCCATGTAAGGCGTTTGAGCGCCCGCAGATGCGGAGGGAGCCGCTGTGCCCGCTCCGTGGGTAGCAGGGTCAGGGCGACCAACTTCATGAGCGGCCGGTACAGCCACGGTGCCGCATCCATTGCGAGCACCGATTGCGTGGCGCGCGCCGCCGACGCGAGCGCCGCTTCGTGACGCGGGCTCGCGGTCAATTGGGCATGGCGTGCGAGCCCCACCGAGGTGTCGAGCTGGGTATTGAGCACCAGCATGTTGCTTGGTGACTTGCCTAGCGCCCTGCTTTTCACCCAGCGGAACGGTGCTTCGTTCATGGACGCTTCGCTGTGTTCCAGTTCGTCATGCAGAAACCAGATGCCGGTTTCTAGCGTGTCGGTCTGCGAGACAAGAAAATCGGTGAGCTTGTCGGCGGCGGCCTTGACGGAAGCATCGGGTGCTTCGGACAGGCTGTCGAGCATCAGATGCAAGGCGCTGGCGTTGAGGCGGTAATGCGCTTCCATGCGAGCCGTCCACTCGCCGTGGCGGAATGCGCCATCCATATCCTGACGGGACAGCACGCTGAGCAAAAGTTGCTGCTTGAAAAGCCGGTACAGTGTCTTCCCAGTGGCTTTTTCCAGACCGGAAAACAATATGTATAAAGCGTGGGCGTCGTTCTCGGAGCGGATTTTTCGCTTGTGCGGCCACGCGTAGCGGTCTTCATATACCTTGCCATTGATGAGGTGGCGATATAGGTCGGCGGGTCTGGAGTAGCGCGTGTGGGAGCCGAGCAGGAAATAGCCTTGAGTCTCCACTGGGCTAAGCGACTGCAACTCCTCGACGAGCGCTGGATCCTGCAACTGCCAAACGGTCGCATCCAAGGTCCAGCCCTCAGGAATAGACGCGAAAGTGGCGGCCGCAGCTGCGTCACTTAGCTCGAAACCGAGCAGTTCGGCGGTGCGCTCTCCCAGAATGTGGCCATCCTGGTCGATGCGGCGCAGCGTGGCCGGAGTGGGCAGCCAATAACTAGGGGCTGCGAAATCATCGCTGCGCAGCAGCCAGCCGCCGGCGCGGCACTGCTGCAGATTGAAGTGGCCTCGCGCGCGGAGGGTGGTTTGGCTGCAAGTGCGCAAATACAGGCAAGTTCCTTGTTTTAGTCCATCGCGCAGTCCGTCCAGTCCGCTCCAGCTCCAATGGCTGCGGGCGTCAAAGCCCGCCTGCACCGTGGCGAATCCCTCGATGGCACAGAGGTCATCTAGAGACGGGGAGGGCGTGCTTTCAAACATCACGTTGCTGTGTTTCCCAGACCTTACTCCACATGCGAACTTCGTCTGGGCAATTACCAAGGCGTCGATGCACATAGTCCTGGATCGCTCGACGGGCCGCCAGATACTCCACTCGGTTGCCGCGCCCTAACCACGCTCGGACATAGTCTTGCACGGCCCATGACATACGTCTGACCCATGCCGACTGACCGCTGCCCACGGAAAATCTCGGGATCAGCCGCCGCAGGTTTTTCACCCATAGCCGCAGTCGTGCGGAAAATGGCGCATGGCGGCTGAACCACAGCAACTCATTGCGAATGCTGAAGTACGTGCGTAAGGGTGACGATTCGCTGCCGAACGACACCCCGATCTTGTGCCAGACCTTGGCAGCGGGCACCACGAGGTTCTGCCATCCGGCCTTGCGCGCACGGAAACCCCAGTCCACTTCTTCCCAAACGAGAAAGAACGACTCATCCAGCAGCCCGATTTGGCGCGCCACCTCGGAGCGGAAAAAAAGCGCCGCCCCACAGGCATAGTCGGTGTCGTGGTCGGCTGTGCCGAGGGATGACTCGGCTTCGCCTTGCCCCGGCCATTCCAGCCGCAGGCTGGCGGGGTTCCAGCGCGCACCATCAAACCAGACCCGTTCTGGTTCATCGAAATACATGATTCGAGCACTGAACACGCCCGCATCCGAATTACGTTGCGCAGATTCCAGCAATCGCTCCAGCAAGTCCGATGCAACGGTGGTGTCGTTATTTAGAACGAGAACAAAATCCGCGCCCTGTTCGAGGGCGTGGCGGATGCCCACATTGTTGCCACCGGCGTATCCAAGATTGCGCCCGGTTTCGATCAGCGTCAGCGGGTAGGGCGCCGTGTAAGGGCGCAGGCGTGCCAGCGAATCGTCGGACGACGCATTGTCGACGACGGTCACAGCGAAATTCTGATAGGTTAGCGCAGCCAGCGAATCCAGACAGGCGAGAGTATCGTCGGCCCCATTCCAGTTAAGGACGACTATTGAGATGAGGGGAAGGGGCATGCCGAAAAAACGTGAAAAAGATCAAGCATGGGAAAAGGTTGTGCCTTGCAACACCCACTGCACCGGAACCGCAACCAGACGAAGCTCGTCTTGCAATGGGGCATCCATGGACTTTGCTGCAATGCTGAAAAATCGCAGACTTTCGCCGTGAAATATGACACGTCCTCGCTGATCTATGACCGCGAAGCGAATGCCATACGTACCGGGTACCAACGGGTAGAGGGGTATAAGCTGCTCGATGACGTGGTCACCTGCTGCGAACTCGTGCGATAGGCCCAGTACGGCAGTGGATTCGCCGGTGAGATACACAAAGTCGGTTGTATGCGTGCCGACATGGAATTCTGGATTTGACAGTGGCTGTGCAAGGGAAAAGCGTATCCGTATTCGTAATGAGCCACCTTCTATGAGCGAGTCGGTTGTATTGCCCAGTTCGTCCAGCACGGTGATTTCGACATTCTGAACCTCGCCGGAAGAGACGATTCGCTTTGAATTGTCCTTGATTTTCTGGTCGCGTATGGATTGATTGCTGAGCTGATAAAAACGGTCACAGGTGGCATGTGGCTCACCATCTTGCTGGATGGTGCCGCGATTCATCAGCATTACGCGGGAACACATTCTTTCTACCTGCCGGATGTTGTGGCTGACCAGCAGGACCGTTCTGCCCTGCCGTCTTATGACATCCCCCATGCGATCAAAGCATTTGCGCTGAAACGCCAAGTCTCCCACCGCCAGCACCTCGTCCACGATCAGGATTTCCGATTCAATGCTGGTTGCGACCGCGAAGGCAAGCTTGACCTGCATGCCAGAACTGTAGCGCTTGACCGGGGTGTCGATGAATTGGGACATCTCGGCGAAGTCAACAATTTCGTCGAACTTGCGGTCGATCTCCTTTTTCGACAGGCCAAGGATGCTGCCGTTGAGATAAACGTTTTCGCGCCCTGTGAAGTCAGGAACGAATCCAGCGCCCACCTCGATCAGTGGGGCGATGCGGCCGTCGACTTTTACGGAACCGCTGGTAGGGGTAGTGATGCCGGCGAGCATCTTGAGAAGGGTGGACTTGCCGGCGCCGTTGTGGCCGATGATGCCCACCACTTCCCCCTGC
>JAJXXS010000120.1 GCA_021780975.1 Pseudomonadota bacterium | reverse complement strand
CTGGCACCATGATGAAGCCGCCACCCACACCCATGAGGGATGTCAGGATGCCAACTCCGACCCCGATGATCACAGGCAGCAATAGAGAAATGCGCAGCCCGGATATCGGGAACTCCATCTGCATGGGCAGACGTTGCAGCCAGCCCCTCTTGTTGTCCTTGGCGCCGGCTGGCTTGGTTTTGGGATTGCCGGCCCCACGCAGCGCATTGAGGGATTCCACCAGCATGCTGAAGCCGACGAAGCCCAACAATCCGACGTAGAGGAAGGTCACGGTATTGCCGAAATTGCCACCTTCCTCCAGCACCTTGGCAATCTGCACGCCCAGCGCACCGCCACTCCAACTCCCCAGCAACAGCACGAGACCCATCTTCATATCGACGTTGCCCAGGCGCCAGTGGGCATAGGTTCCACCGGCGGACGTGCCGACGATTTGCGCCGCGCCCGTACCAACAGCTACCAAGGGTGGCACACCGATGAATATGAGCAGCGGTGTGATAAGGAACCCCCCTCCCACGCCTACCAATCCGGACAGAAAACCCACGATGCCGCCAAAAAATATGATCAGCAGCAAGTTCACATCCATGTGGGCAATCGGTAGAAATATCTCCATTTGATGCTCGTTCGTCGTTTTTTCGGTCAGCGGCCAGGGGTCCGCAACACCCCGGCCGCCTCGCAGATCTGGGTGGGATCGATATTGGCTGGCACCGTCAGGATAGGCAGATCCAGATGGTGCAGCAGCCGGTCCGTCACGTGGCCGATGGCGCGCTGGCGCAGATGGGCACGCCGCTCTCCATCCAGCCCGATGCGGCCGAGGACAAGCATCATCACCCTCTCGCGCGTCTCGACCACACGCGGAATCACGTCCTCAGGCAGGCCCTCCTCGATGAAGAATTCGGGCACAACGCCGCAGGACGCGGTGACCCTCTCCGCGAAGGCCATCAGGGTGGCCTCTGCCTCGCGGCGAATGTCGGACTTCATGCGGGCGGCAAGGCCGCCCCAAAACCCTACCACGGGCTCATCCAGGACATGGATCAGACCCAGGTGGGTGCCCAGCAGGCTCGCCAGCCGCGCAGCCAGCCCGGCGGCCAAAAGGGAGTTTTGCGAGCCATCGATGGCCGCGAGAATGACACCTTTGCTCATTGGTGGGCTAACGGGAAATATCGCCGGGCTGGCATTTTAACCCGTCCACCCGGCCCCCCGCGCCGCACGAACAGATTTTCGTAAGTCTTTTTTCAGCATCTTCTTTTTGTTTAAGTGTTGCTTAATTGTTTGACCGGTCACGGGCCTTCCTCGACAATGCGCCCTGCCCCTTTCCAGCCACCCCGATGAATCTGCTCAAAGCCCTGGCCACCGTTGGGTCCATGACCTTGATGTCCCGCATTCTCGGCTTTGTTCGTGACACCATCGTGGCCAGAGCCTTCGGCGCCAGCCTTTACACCGACGCCTTTTTCGTCGCGCTCAAACTGCCCAACCTGCTGCGCCGCCTGTTTGCGGAAGGGGCATTCTCGCAGGCCTTCGTTCCCATTCTGGCGGAATACAAGAATAGGCGTGGGCATGACGATACGCGCCGGCTGGTAGACCAGGTTGCCTCGGCGCTCACTCTCGCCCTGCTTGCCGTGACGCTGCTGGGCATGCTTGCCGCTCCCGCCGTCGTCTGGATCAGCGCGCCCGGCTTTGCCACGGATCCGGACAAGTTCCGCCTCACCGTCCACCTGCTGCGCATCACCTTCCCCTACATCGCCTTCATTTCGCTGGTGGCTCTCGCGGCCGGCATACTCAATACCTGGAGCCGCTTTTCGGTGCCGGCATTTACCCCCGTGCTCTTCAATGCCTGCCTCATTGTCGCTGCGCTCTTTCTTGCCCCCTGGTTCCACCCTCCGGTACTTGCCCTGGGGGTGGGAGTGATTGCCGGCGGGATACTGCAGCTCGCCCTGCAGATTCCGTTTCTGCGCAAGATCGGCATGCTGCCGCGTTTCACCTTGCGCTTTACCGACCCCGGCGTCGCACGCATCCTCAAATTGATGGGGCCCGCCACGCTGGGCGTTTCCGTCGCCCAGATCAGCCTGTTGGTCAACACCATATTCGCCTCCTTTCTTGCCACCGGCAGCGTCTCCTGGCTGTATTACGCTGACCGCCTGATGGAATTTCCCACCGGCATGCTGGGCGTCGCGCTGGGCACGATCCTGCTGCCCAGCCTGGCCAAGCATTACGCCGATGAGAACCCGCAGGAATATTCCCGCCTGCTCGACTGGGGCCTTAGGCTTACCCTGCTGCTGGCCTTGCCCGCCGCCGCGGCCCTGGCCGTGCTTTCGGTGCCGCTCATCAGCAGCCTGTTTCTCTACGGGAAATTCGACGCGCAGGATCTGTGGATGACGCGCGAGGCGCTGCTTGCCTACAGCGTCGGCCTGCTTGGGCTCATTTTCGTGAAGGTTCTGGCACCCGGCTTCTACGCCCGCCAGAACATCAAGACGCCCGTGAAGGTCGCCCTCGTGACGCTCGCCGCAACCCAGCTCATGAACCTGGCCTTCATCGGCCCGCTGAAACATGCCGGGCTCGCCCTGTCGATCGGCCTGGCTGCCTGCCTGAACGCCGCCATCCTCTACCGCCTGTTGCTCCGGCACGGCATATTCCGCCCCGAGCCGGGGTGGGCAGGCTTCCTTCTGCGCGTGCTGGCAGCGGTAGCGCTCATGACAGCGGCCCTGCATTTCGCCGCCGGGCCCGACAGTTTCTGGCTCACAGCGCGCGCCCTGCACAAGGCCGCGGCTCTCCTTGGTCTGGTAGCCTTGGGCGTGAGCGTGTATTTCGGTGCCCTGTACATTCTTGGCATCCACCCGCGCCAGTTTTACCGCGGCGCAGCGAAATAGCCGCGAGCATGCTCGCGGCATCCGGTAAAATCCGTCTTTTGCCCGCGTCTGCACAGCTGCGCCATGCGCATCTCCCACGGCCTGACCCCTCTTGCCAGCCCCCATGCCGTCACCATTGGCAATTTCGACGGTCTCCACCGGGGCCATCAGGCCATGCTCGGCAAGCTCAGACAGGAAGCCAAGGATCGTGGACTGCCCAGTTGCGTGCTCACATTCGAACCCCACCCGCGCGAATTTTTCACTCCCGATCAGGCACCCACACGCCTGACTTCCCTGGGGGAAAAAGCCGCCCTGATCGCCGCTGCGGGAATCGACCGCCTGCACATTCTCCGCTTCAAACGTGAGTTGGCGGGCCTCTCCGCCGAGGAGTTCGTCACCCGTGCCCTGGTCGAGACCCTCGGCGCCCGCTATGTGCTGGTAGGAGACGACTTTCGCTTTGGCCGGCAACGCGGCGGAGATTTTCCGCTCCTGCACAGACTCGGATCGAATCTCGGCTTCGTTGCGGAGGCCCTGCCAACCGTCCGCGTGGCAGACAACCGCGCCTCCAGCACCGCGGTACGGCTAGCCCTGGCAGCAGGAGACCTGACGCAGGCCAGCAGCCTGCTGGGGCGTCCCTACAGCATCAGCGGACGCGTCGTTCATGGAGACAAGCTCGGGCGCAGCATGGGTTTCCCCACCGCAAACATTCAGTTGCGCCACAACCGCCCGCCCCTGCTCGGAATCTTCGCAGTGGAAGTCTGGGGGATAGCCGCGCTACCGCTGCAGGGGGCCGCCAGCCTGGGCGTACGACCGACCGTGCAGGAGCATGGTCGCGCCACACTGGAGGTCTTCTTGCTGGACTATCAGGGCAACCTTTATGGCCGCAAGCTGCGCGTGGACTTCCTGAAGAAGCTTCGGGACGAGGAGAAATACCCCGACCTCGACTCCCTCATCGCGCAGATCCAGCGCGACGTGAACAACGCCAAACACTACTTCGACAACCGCTGATGGCTGACTACAAGCACACCCTCAATCTTCCCGACACCCCCTTTCCGATGCGGGGCGATCTCGCCAAACGCGAGCCTGGCTGGGTGGCCTCCTGGCAGGAAAAGAAACGTTACGAGAAAATCCGGGCGGCCGCTGCCGGGCGCCCGAAATTCATCCTCCACGACGGCCCGCCATATGCCAATGGCGACATACACACCGGCCATGCGGTCAACAAGATTCTCAAGGACATCATCGTCAAGTCGAAGACCCTGGCGGGCTTCGACGCACCCTATGTCCCCGGCTGGGACTGCCACGGCTTGCCTATCGAACTGCAAGTGGAGAAGCAGCACGGCAAGGACATTCCGCCCGCGCGCTTTCGCCAGCTTTGCCGCGCGTACGCCGAAACCCAGATAGAGCGACAGAAGGCCGACTTCATCCGCCTGGGCGTGCTGGGTGACTGGCACCATCCCTACAAGACCATGGATTACAAGTTCGAGGCCGACATCGTCCGCGAATTGGGCAAAATCCAGCAAAACGGCTATCTCTACCAGGGCGCCAAACCCGTGCACTGGTGCGTGGACTGCGGCTCCGCGCTGGCGGAGGCCGAAGTCGAATACGAGGACAAGGTCTCGCCCGCGATCGACGTGGCCTTCCCTCTGGCCGATACGGCGGAACTCGCCCGCCGCCTGAATCTGCCGGCCATGGACCTGCCAGTCTTTGCGGTGATCTGGACCACCACGCCCTGGACCCTGCCGGCCAACCAGGCGGTAGCGGTGCATCCCGAGTTCGATTACGACCTCGTCCTCACGCCCAAGGGCGTCTTGATCCTGGTCAAGGAATTGGCCGAAGCCGCCTTGAAGCGTTACGGCATCGAGACGGTCGACGTGATGGCCCAGGTCAAGGGGCAAGTATTGGAAGGCCTGCAGTTGAAACACCCCTTCCAGGACCGCCATGTCCCCATCATCTGCGGCGACCATGTCACCCTTGAGGCCGGCACGGGGCTCGTGCACACCGCCCCCGGCCACGGTTTGGAAGACTACGTCGTGGGCACGCGCTACGGCCTCAAAATCGACAATCCGGTAGGCAACGATGGCCGCTTTTATGCAAACGCCCCTGACGTGGGCGGCAAGTCGGTATGGGAAGCCAACCCGCTCATCGTCGGCCTGCTGGACGGCCGCGGCTTGCTGCTGGCCCACGAAAAGCTGCACCACAGCTATCCCCACTGCTGGCGCCACAAGACGCCGATCATTTTCCGCGCTACCCGGCAGTGGTTCATCGGCATGGACCGCCATGGTGGCGGCGAGAAAATCGCCGACCAGACCTTGCGTCAGCACGCCTTGCGCGCAGTCGAGATCACCCGCTTTTATCCCGACTGGGGGCGCGAGCGACTGACCGCGATGATCCGCGGGCGACCCGACTGGTGCGTGTCGCGCCAGCGTAACTGGGGAGTTCCCATGCCCTTCTTTACCCACAAGGAGACGGCAGAGCTTCATCCGCGCACGGCGGAAATCCTCGAACAAGTGGCCAGCCGGATCGAGCAGGAGGGCATCGAAGCCTGGTTCGCCGCCGACGCGAGGGAACTCCTGGGCGAGGACGCAGCGCACTACGATAAGTCCATGGATACCCTGGACGTCTGGTTCGACTCCGGCAGCACCCATGCCTGCGTGCTCAAGCAGCGCCCCGAATTGCGGCACCCGGCCGACCTCTACCTGGAAGGCTCCGACCAACACCGGGGCTGGTTCCAGTCCTCCCTGCTCACCGGCTGCGCCACCGATGGCTACGCGCCTTACGGGGCATTGCTGACTCATGGCTTCGTGGTGGATGCCAAGGGGCACAAGATGAGCAAATCGCGCGGCAACGGTATCGAGCCGCAACAGATCGCCAACACCCTGGGGGCCGATATCCTGCGCCTCTGGGTGGCCTCCACCGACTATTCCGGCGAACTGTCCCTTTCCGATGAAATCCTCAAACGCGTGGTGGAAAGCTACCGCCGGCTGCGCAACACCTTGCGCTTCCTGCTCGCCAATACCGCCGACTTCGACCGTGCCAGACACTCCATGCCGCCCACCGCCTGGTTGTCCATCGACCGCTACGCGCTGGCGTTGACACGCCGGTTGCAGACCGAGCTGGGGGAACACTATGCAAACTACGAATTCCATCAAGTAGTGCAGAAACTGCAGACCTTCTGCTCCGAGGATTTGGGCGGCTTCTACCTCGATATCCTCAAGGACCGCCTGTATACCGCCGCCGCCGATGCGCCCGCCCGCCGTGCCGGGCAGAACGCGCTCTGGCACATCCTGCAGACACTGACACGCCTCCTGGCCCCGGTGCTAAGCTTTACCGCCGAGGAAATTCATGCCCTGCTCGCCGCCGACGGCGAAGACAGCGTTTTCTTCCACACCTGGCACGAACTCCCCGAGCAGGGCGAAGAAACCCCGCTGCTGGAGCGCTGGGCGCGCATCCGCACGGTACGCAGCCAAGTGCAGAAACATCTCGAGGAGTTGCGCGTAGCAGGCGCCATAGGTTCTTCCCTGCAGGCGGAAGTGACCGTGCACGCCGGGGCCGAGTGTTACGACGACCTCGCTGCCCTGGAGGACGA
>JAJXXS010000020.1 GCA_021780975.1 Pseudomonadota bacterium | reverse complement strand
TAAAAAGCAGCGCCCCGGTGGCCCCCCTGGATCCCATAGCGGAAAGCCAGCGTCGCGCCACGACCGCCCCCCGCCCGCCTTCTTCGAAGGGGGGGCCGGGAGCAGCGCCTGTACGTGACAGCGTTACCCTTTCCCAGGCAGCGCGCCTGCTGGCAGCGGCGGAAATGCCACCGTCCGGGCAAAGCGGAGCAACTCAGGCCAGACTGGCCGGGCTTAAGAAAAGCATTGCCGAGGGCACTTATGTCATCAACCAGAAGACCATTGCCCGCTCCCTGATCCAGGACAATCTCGACCTTTTGTCCGCAACTCCGGCGCCGCCGCCCAGCAACTGAGGCAAACCCATGACCCAGGTTGACACTCCCGCCTTGGCGGGGATTTTGGAAGCGGAAAAAGCCCTGCTGCTTAGCTTTCTGGACGCCCTGTCCCAGGAACGCGACCACCTCCTGGCGGGCAAGACCGAACATCTGCCGACGCTCGCGGCCACAAAGACCGAGTTGGCCGCGGCCTTGGAGCGCGCGGAAACGGAACGCCGCGGGCGATGGGGGAAAGCCCTCCTGCGGGGAGAGATAGAGACCTCCTGGCGTGAGATACGCGAACTGGGCGGCAAGGCCGCGCGCGCCAATATCGAGAATGGTGTCATTCTGGCTGCGCTGACGCGCCACGTGGAAGGCGCCCTGCGCATCTTCACCGGCGCCGAGGAACCTTACTATGGCCCTGCCGGCAGCCATACCAGGACGGCAGGCTCGCGGCCCCTGGCCAGCGCCTGAGCATGCTGATCCTCACGCGGCGGACCGGGGAAGCCATCCGCATCGGCGACAAGATCCGCATCGTGGTGGTTCAGGCCGAGTCCGGCAAGATACGCATCGGCATCGAGGGACCGCGTGAATTGCCCATCCTAAGGGAAGAGCTCTACACCCTCATACGGGAAGGCAACCAGCAGGCCAATGCCCCTGCCGACATCACGTTGGAGCATTGGCTGGTGGAAGGAAAAGAGGAAAATCCATGAGTGTTTTTGCTAGCCGCTTCGGCGCTGTCGAAATCCCTACTGATCGCATCTGGAGATGCCGCCAGCCGCTTGCCGGCTTTGAGGAGTTGCAGCGCTTTGCGCTCATTCAGGCGGCCGGACAAAGTCCTTTTCTGTGGCTGCAGTCGCTTGAACTGCAACCCATCGCCTTCCTCCTCGCGGAACCGCGCCACTTCGGTCTGCAATACCCGGCCCCTGCCGATGCCGAGGTATCGGGCCTGAACGGGGCCGCGTGCCAGTTCCTCGTCATGGTGACCATCCCCGAGAACAAGGACGAGCCCCTGCGCCCCCACCACCTGGGACCCTTGTGCTTCGACCCCGGCACGGGAGAATTCGTGCAATGGGTGCTGGAGCCAGGCCGGGTCTCCGTCAGTTCCGGCTTCCGCCCCGAAACCGGCGATCTGGGTCTTGCCCCCTCCCTGTTGCCGCGCCTGGTCCGTTGGCCCGACAGCAGCGCAAGCCCCAATTCAAGATCAGCGTCTATTGCCGCGTAGCAGTTCGCGGTCGCGGCGCTGCACGTATTGCAATATCCGCTCCCGCAGGTTGGCCGGCAGATTGAGAAAACGCAGGCCGACCTGGCGGACGCTGCGCCTGGTGGCCCGGCCCCAGGCTTCCACATAGCGCACCTCGCCTTCCACCTCCATGTATACCTCCTGGAGCGTAAAGCGGATGTTCTCCAGCCTTTCTCCGACGTGTAGCGCAAGATCCTCTTCCAGAGGCAGGTTCACGCGTATGCCGCTGGCGCTGATATCGAGGCAGTTTGCGCGCAGCGGCGCAGCGCCCCGACGCAGGAGCTCCACGGAGCTGACGTCCCCCAGGGAGACCGGGACACGAAAAAATTCGCGCCGCTGCTGATAGAAGACAGCGCGCGGAAAGCCGATGCGCAGGGCGCCGTAGCCCTGCCAGACCAGATGCTCCAGGAGTTCGCTCTGAAAACCTGCGTATATCCTGTCGGCCCGGCCTACGGCAAAAAAAGGCAGGCCTTCCTCGATGCGGCGGTTGCCGAGTTCGGGCTGCAACTCGTCGATGATCAGCCAACCCTCCCTGCGATTCACCTCCAGAACCAGGGAGCGATACTCCTCGTCGTGTCCTCCGGGAATGACCACCAAGGTCTCGCGGTCCCGGCCCATGCGCTGGAGCACCTGCTCCGCGCGCGCATCCGAGTTCAGGCGAAATTCTTCTTTGAACAGCTTGCGGGTAACTTCGCTCATGCGTAACACCATGTGGGGACGGGAGGACGAATCCCGGCCAGCCGGCACAGCAGGGTTGCTGGAACTTGAAAATTATAGCGCCGGGGCGGTGGCCGCCGGCCCTGGCGGCGGCCTGTGCACCCGGGCGGTGTGGACTATTCGATCGGCTGCCAGCGCTCCACCGCGACGTCGTCGCTGCCGCGCGCCTCGACCCAGCTTTCGCCCGCGGGGGTCTGCTCCTTCTTCCAGAAGGGTGCGCGCGTCTTGAGGATGTCCATGATGAACTCGCAGGCAGCGAAGGCGTCGCCGCGGTGCGCCGAGGCTACGGCCACCAGCACGATCTGCTCTCCCGCCGCCAGGCGCCCCACCCGATGGATGACCGTGGCGTCACGCACCTGCCAGCGCTGGGCAGCCTCGGCAACGAGCGCCTCCAGCACCTTTTGCGTCATCGCGGGGTAATGCTCCAGAGTCATGCTGGCGACGTCATGGCCGGCGTCCCCAGCACGCACACGGCCCACGAAGCTGGCCAACCCCCCCACGCCGAGGTCGCCTGCAGCCACGGCGGCCAGCTCCTGGCCCACATCAAAGTCATGTTCCTGGACGATGATTTTCATGGACTTTATCCGCCCGTCACGGGCGGGAAGATGGCCACCTCGTCACCGTCCTTGAGCGGCGAGATGAGGCCCGCCAGTTCCTGGTTGACGGCGACGCGGTAGGGGTAATCCACCGAGAGCAACTCCGACCAGGGCGCCCCGCGCTGGCGCAGGACATCGACGAGCATGGCCACGCGGCTTTGCTCGCCGGGCAGTTCCAGGATTTCTTCGGCCGTGCCGAAGCGCTCGCGCAGGCTGGCGAAATAGAGCAGTTTCACTTTCATCCCAGGACCTCGGAAAAGGGTATGAAGCGCAGGCAGTCACCGCGCCGCACCGCGGTTTCCGGCGCAAGATCGACGAAACCGTCCGCCCAGGACACCGAGCTGAGCACGCCCGATCCCTGGTTGGGGTAGAAGCGCACCTCGCCCCGGCCGTCGGCGCCGGTCACCAGGAGCGCGCGCAGGAACTCGCGGCGCCCACCATTCCGCGGCCAGTCGTGCGCGGCGCGCACCGGGTAGGCGCGGTAGAGCACCTGGCTCGCGCCCATGCGCTTGAGCAGGAAGGGCCGGGCGAACAGGCAGAAGGTGGCGAAGCTGGAGACGGGATTGCCCGGCAGGCCGAGAAAATCCGCCGCGCCGATGCGCCCATAGGCGAGCGGCTTGCCCGGCTTCATGGCGACCTTCCACAAGTCCAGTCTCCCCAGGGTCTCCACGGCGGCCTTGACGTGGTCTTCCTCGCCCACCGACACCCCGCCCGTGCTGAGTATCACGTCGGCCGAGGCGGCGGCCTGCCGCAAGGCGTCGAGGGTCGCCTCGCGCGTATCGGCGACGACGCCCAGATCGAGGGAGTCGACCGGCAGCCCTGCCAGCAGGGCCTTCAGCGCGGCGCGGTTGGAGTTGTAGATCTGCCCCGGCGCCAGCGGCTGGCCGGGCTCGGCCAGTTCGTCGCCGGTGCTGAACAGCGCTACTTTTAAGCGCCGCACCAGATTCAGCTCGGTCGCCCCGGCCGCCGCCGCCAAGCCGATGTCCGCCGCGCTCAGGCGCGTGCCGGGGGCGAGCACCTCGTCCTGCGCGCGCAGATCCTCGCCGGCGCGGCGGATATGCTGGCCCAGCGCCGGAATGCGCTGGATGGACACCGCCTCGCCCGCGCTGCAGGCATCCTCCTGCATCACCACGGCGTCCGCGCCCGCAGGTATCGGCGCCCCGGTAAAGATGCGCGCCGCCGTGCCGGGCAGAAGCGGCTGGCCGACCTGCCCGGCGGCGATGCGCTGGCTTACCGGCAGGGACACGCCCGGCGCGACGCAATCCGCGGCGCGCACCGCGTAGCCGTCCATGGCCGAGCTGTCGAGAGGCGGCACGGTGACCCGGCTGCTCACGCCGCGCGCCAGCACGCCGCCCAGCCCGCGCTCCAGGGGCAGGGTCACCTGCTCGGTCAGCGGACGTGCGCGCTTGAGCAATTCCTGCAGTAATTCTGTCGCCGTCAGCAAGAGATTTCTCCTGAATTTATGTACATGAAATTAGATAGATGTTCGACATTATTAATGTCGATTCTAAGCTTTTCTCCGGGCGGATCGACATCCGCCGCCACCGCCAGGATATGGGGATCGTATGGATACAGCCAGTCCCTGCCCAGTTCCGCGCGATGCACTTCCAGCTTGGGAATGGGCTCGCGCTTGTAGCCTTCCACCAGCACCAGATCGCAGGGGGCGAGGCGGGCGAGCAGTTGCGGCAAGGCCGGCGGAGCCTCGCCCGGGCGGATCTCCCGCATCAGGGCCCAGCGCTGCGCGCCGGCCAGCAGCACTTCCTGGGCTCCCGCCTCGCGTTGCCGCCAGGAATCCTTGCCCGGGCGGTCGAGATCGAAGTCATGATGGGTGTGCTTGATCACCGAGACATTCAGGCCGCGGGAGCGCAACCAGGGCAGCGCGCCCTCGATGAGCGTGGTCTTGCCGCTGCCGCTGTAGCCGGCGATGCCGAAGACCTTCATGGGATGCCGGCAGGACGTGTATAACGGGACATGCTATATTTTTGCATATATAACGCTCTGCGCCCATGACACCCCCTCCCCTCATCGACCGCTACGGCCGCGCCATCGAGTACGTGCGCGTCTCGGTAACCGACCGTTGCGACCTGCGCTGCAGCTATTGCCTGCCCAAGGACTTCCACGGCTTCGAGGAACCGGAGCACTGGCTGACCTTTGCCGAGTCGACACGCCTCCTCGGGCTCATGGCGCGCCTGGGCACGCGCCGCATCCGCCTCACTGGGGGCGAGCCCCTGCTGCGCCGCAACCTGCCGCAGCTCGCCGCGGCCCTGGCGCGCCTGCCGGGCATCGAAGAGGTGGCGCTGTCCACCAACGGCACCCAACTGGCCCGCCACGCCCAGGCCCTGCGCGACGCCGGAGTGCGACGCCTGAACGTGAGCCTGGATTCCCTGCGCGCCGAACGCGTCGCCCAGGTGAACGGCCGCGACGTGCTTCCGCAGGTGCTAGAGGGGTTGGGCGCCGCCAAGGCCGCCGGCTTCGCCCCCATCAAGATCAACACCGTGGCCATGGCAGGCGTGAACGAGGACGAGATCGACCAGCTCGTGGCCTACTGCATGGCCGAAGGTTTCATCCTGCGCCTGATCGAGGCCATGCCCATGGGCGACACCGGCCGCCAGACGGGCTTCCTCGATCTGCAGCCGGTCAAGGCGCGCCTGTGCGCGCGCTTCGGCCTGGTCGACGCGGTGCTGCCGGGCGGCGGGCCGGCGCGCTACCTGGCCACGCCGGATGGGCGCTTCAGTCTGGGCTTCATCACGCCGCTGTCGCAGCATTTCTGCGCCACCTGCAACCGTGTGCGGCTGACCGTGGACGGCACCATGTATCTGTGCCTGGGCCAGGAGGAGAAATTCGAGTTCCGCCCGCTGCTGCGTGGCGGCGCCAGCGATGACGACCTCGTCGCCGCCCTGCGACGCGCCATAGAACTGAAGCCGGAGCGCCATGAGTTCCGCGAAAAGCCGCACAAGCTCGTCCGCTTCATGTCCATGACCGGGGGCTGAGCGCGGTTGACCCGCCGCCGCGCCCATCGCTACACTGGGCACGAACCCCGCCATCCGACCATGCGCAGAACCCTGCTACTTTGGCTGCTGATCCTCGCCCTGCCGATGCAGGCCTGGGCGGCGCTCGCCCACGACCGCTGTGAGAGCGCGCCGCAATGGCTGGATGCGCTCGTCGCCGCCACGACGCCAGCCGCCGCCGATGCGGCCTGCGCGGATCACCCGGGCCCGACGAGCCATTATGCGCCTGTCGGGCCGCAAGCACCGCTAACGCACCACTGCGCGGAATCCTGCCACGCCTGCTGTCTGGCACCCTCCATGACGCCGCCCGCACTGCAGGCACTGGAACCGCCGCCGGCCGTCCACCCCTTGATCGCCTGGCGCGACGCGCATCTCCCCGAAGCTCCCAGCGCCCGCCTGGAACGCCCACCGCGCCCCGTGTTCTTCGCCTGATCCCGAGTCGGGGCCCTGCTCCGCTGCCGCCGTTGCGGCTCACGATCCACTTGCGAGAACGCCATGCGCATGACCCTTGTCCTGTTCGCCGGGCTGGCCGCCAGCCTGCCCGTTGCGGCGCAATCCCTGCCGCCCGACCTGCAGCACCTGCTCGACCCGGCCGCGGCTGTGCCCGCGATGCACTACCGCCCCATCACCGCCATTTCTA
>JAJXXS010000254.1 GCA_021780975.1 Pseudomonadota bacterium | reverse complement strand
GCAAGGTGGAGGGCGAAGACGTTGAAGCCGACGACCACGCTTATTAAGGAGATTCGCATGAAGACCTTTATCCAGTTTCTGATCTACCTGCTGATCGCCATTGTCGTGATCGTGCTCGGCGTCATCCTCGGAGACGCAGCGTCCTGGTACTTTGCCTGGCTGGTCGGGACGGTGATGATCGTCCTGATTTCCGCGGCCGGCGGAGCATTCCTGGATGCCCAGGAAGAAGAAAAGGGGAAGACTGGCTGATTTGCGGACCTTCTCCATCAAGCCGGGGCTTGCCCCGGCTTTTTTTGCGTTCCCTCCAACCGCTTCAATCCAACAAAGCGTCACGCATGCGCCTGAATGCGCCATTCAATTGCATCAGTTCCGCGACCGTGCCGTGCTCGACGACAAGCCCATTCTCCAGCACCGCCACTTCGCCCATCAGATGCGAAAGCGCTTCCAGGTGGTGGGTGATGAACAACACGCTGCGGCCTTCCATCAGTTTTCCGATCGCCTCCAGCAGATCGCGCGCCGTCGGGCCATCGAGGCCTTCAGTGGGCTCGTCCAGGACAAGAATCGGGGCATTTTTAAGCAACGCACGGGCGATGGCGATGCGCCGCGCCTGGCCGCCGGAGAACAGGGTCCCTGCTTCACCAAGTTCGGTGTCATAACCTTGCGGCAGGCTGACGATGAAATCGTGGATCTGCGCCGTCTTGCACGCCTCCACTAACTCTTCCTCGGCGGCCTCGGGCCGCGCCAACAAAAGATTCTCCCGCACGGTGGCGTTGAAAATATAGGCATCCTGGGAAACCACGGCGATGAGGCGACGCAACTCTTCCGGTTGGAACATGCGGAGATCGCGCCCTCCCAGGCGAACATCCCCCTCCTGGTATTCCCAGAATCGCACCAACACCTGCACCAGGCTGCTTTTTCCCGCACCCGTGTGGCCGACGACCGCGAGACGCGCGCCCGCAGGCAGGTCCAGATCGAGGCCGTCGAGAACCCAGCGACTGCCTTCCGCGTAGCGGAATTTGAGGCCCCGGATCTGCAGGCGGGTCTCGTCGGGCACTGGACAAGGCTGTGCCGGGGACGTCACCGCCGGCAGGGTGTCGACGATATCGAAGAGACGGCGCGCCGCGGCAAGTACTTCGCCAAGGTTTTGCAAAGCCTGCGGCAGGGGTAGTACCGCCTCGAAACTGGCGAGCACGAAAAGCGCCAGCATGGCCAGATCAGGAGGTCCGAGGGCCCTGGCCTTCACCAGAGGCACGCTCAGAATCACCGCGCACCATAGCGCCAGATTGGCCAGAAGACCGAGGCTGGCCTGGGACAACCCGGTCAGGCGGCTCAATTCGCGTTGCGCCTGAATATGCTCATTGGACAACTCTCCCACAATCTGCGCTTGGCCCTCGACCGCACCATAGACACGCAATTCGGCCAGCCCCTGCAACCCATCCGCCGCGGCGGTACGCAAGGCAGCCCTGCTCTCCACCAGGCGCTGCCCCGGCCTGCTGCCCCGGCGCTGCAGATAAAGCGGCAAGGCAACACCGCCCAGCAGGAGGAAGATTCCTGTCGAAACCGTCACTCGGACACTGAAGGTCGCCATCACGGCCAGCATGACCCCCAACCCAAGGATGGCAACCCCAAACGGGACAAGCAGGCGCAGGTAGACATGATCGAGTGTATCGATGTCCACCTGTATGCGGCTTGCCAGATCAACGCCCCGATATTGCATGAGCCGCGCTGGCGCCAGGGGTTCGATGTGCTCGTAAAACCATACGCGCAAGCTGGCGAGTAGGCGCAGCGTTGCCTCATGCGTGACCAGCCGCTCTAGGTAGCGTCCACCGGTGCGCACGATGGCAAAGAACCGGATCAACGCCGCGGGGGTGAAATAATTCATGGCGGCCCCGGCCAGCCCGGCCAGCGCCATGGACGCGATGAACCACCCCGATACCGCCATGAGGCCTACGTTGGCCAGCAGCGTCGCCAGCGCAATGACCGCTCCGCCAGTCATCCAGCTTTTGTAAGGACCGAACAGTCTCACCACACGCCAAAAATCGGCAGTCTTCGGGGAAGCCACAGGCGCTCTCGGCTTCATGTAGTTACCCCTGCTTCATGGGCGCGAGCCAAGCGCGCGAAGATCCCGCCGCGCATCAGCAACTCGGCGCGCGCCCCTATTTCCGCGACCCGCCCGCCCTCCAGGACCACCACCTGATGTGCAAGGCTGAGGGTACTCAGCCGATGCGCCACCATGAACACGGTACGGCCAGAGGCCAGTTCTCCCATCGCCTCCATCACGGCGGCCTGCGTTTGCCCGTCCAGATGCGCCGTAGCTTCGTCCAGCAATACCAACGGCGCGTCCTTCAGAAATGCCCGCGCCAGTGCCAGGCGTTGCATCTGCCCGCCCGAAAGACCGACCCCGCCTTCCCCCACCCGCGTATCGTAATCCTGCGGCAGATCAATGATGAATTCGTGCGCCCGGGCCGCGCGCGCTGCAGCTTCCACCTCTTCCAGTGCCGCCCCCGGACGCGCCAGGCGGATGTTTTCCAGCACCGACCCTGCGAACACGTGAGGCCGTTGAGGCACCCAGGCGACCCGTGCCAGCCAGGCCGCGTTGTCGAAGCCCGACAGGTCGTGGCCGTTCACCAGGATGCTGCCCCTTTGCGGCGCAGCGAAACCCAGCAGCAGATTCAGCACGGTGCTCTTGCCGGCGCCGCTCGCCCCGACTAGGGCGGTGACGCGCCCCGGCTCCACATTGAACGTGACGCCCGTCAGCGCCGGTCGGCCCGCCTCATAGGCAAAATCCACGCCGCGGAATGCAATGCCCAACGGCGCGTCCAGGACGGGAACGTCTCCCCGCGGCTGCTCCGGCACAGGCTGCTGCAATATCTCCACCAAGCCCTCAGCCGCGCCGATGGCCTCCATGCGGGCGTGGTAATGGGCCCCCAGGGAGCGCAGCGGGAGGTAATATTCCGGGGCCAGCAACAGCACGAAGAACCCCGCCAAAAAAGTCATGTCCCCCCACAACAGGCGGAAACCGATCAACACCGCCACCACCGCGATGCTTACAGTGGAAAGGAACTCAAGAATGACGGAGGAAAGAAACGCCACGCGCAGCACTTTCATCGTGCTGTCGCGATAGGCCTCGGAAATCTCTGCCACCACACGCGCCTCGCGCCGGCTGGCATTGAACAGCTTGAGCGTGGTGATACCCTGCAGGGAGTCGAGAAAACGCGCACTCATGCGCGCCAACTTGCGCCACTGCCGCTGGTTGAGTTCCTCCGCGCCTTTGCCGACCAGGATCATGAACACCGGAATGAAAGGCGCGGTCAGCACCAGGACCAGGCCGGACACCCAATCGGCAGGAAACACCGCCACCAATATGGCGATGGGCAGCAGCGCGCTTAAAGCGCGATTGGGCAGCCAGCGCGCATAGTACCCCTGCAACGCTTCGATGCCGGTTGCCACCCGATTGGCGAGATCACCACTCGCGCGCGATGCCAGCCACAGGGGCCCGAGGGCCTGCAAGCGACCATAGAGTTCAGCACGCAATTCGCTCTGCATCTGCGCCCCGGCGTCGAAGGCAACCCTTTCGGACGCCTGCACCAGCAGGAAACGCAGGACGAAAATCGGCGGCAGGGGGAAGAGCCAAGGCAGCACGGCACTCAGCGCATGCTGCTTTATGGCAGTCAAATAGATCGCCTGAGCGAGCAACCAGGCCTGAAGAATAAGCAAGCTGCCATTGGCCAGTCCCAAAACCAATGCAAGGTTGAGGGGCCCGCGAATACGCGACTGTTGCGCTTTAAGCCAAGCTTCGACGGGATTCAAGGAGTACGTGCGCCGCTGGTTTCCGCGGCATTGGGCGAGGAAGGCAGGTGGTGATATTTTACAGTTTCGACCATACGCCCACCACGTCCATTACTTTCAACCGCGAAACAGGAGTACCGATCATGGCAATTTACCAGCGCATCCTCATGGCCACGGACGGCAGCCCCGGCAGCGCAGCGACGCTTGCACATGCCGAAGCCCTGGCGACAAATCAGGGCGCAAAACTAAAGCTCATCACTGTGGTGGACGAGGCGATCGGCAGCTACATGGGCGGGGAACTCGCCTGGATCGATCCGGCGACCCTGCGCAGCAATCTCCTGGAGGGCGCCCGCCAGGTTTTGGAGCGGGCGGCGGCCCACGCCCGCGCTGGGGGGCTGGAAGTTGAAACCGAACTCATTGAAGCCACCGATGGGCATGTCGGCCGGGCCATCATCAGCGCTGCGAACGACTGGCCGGCGGATCTGCTGGTGGTATCCACCCACGGGCGCCACGGCCTCGCACGCCTGGTGCTGGGCAGCATGGCGGAAACCTTGGTGCGCTGGGGAAATCTCCCCATTCTTGTGGTTCCTGCGGACGAAACGGGGGCAGACAAGGGCACGCCATGATCGAGAATTTTCGTGACCATGCTGCCAATGAGCGCACCTACCTGGCCTGGGTACGTACCGCGGTTGCCCTCATGGCCTTCGGTTTCGTGATTGAAAAATTCGACCTTTTCCTGCGTTATCTGGGCGAAGCACGCGGCTTTGCGGGAATTCGCGTGCAGGGCACCCACGCAGTAGGTGTCGGCATCGCCCTCATGGCGGTCGGTCTGACCATGAACCTGCTCGCCACCTGGGGTTACGTGCGCAACCGGAAGCTGATCGACACTCCCGAGAAGCAGGGGCTTGGTAGCGCGCTGCCCAATCTCGCCCTGGCTGCGATCGTCGCAGCCCTGGGCATATTCCTCATCACTTACGTGGGAACCGAATTGTTCAACTGAGAGAACTCAGGGGGCCGCTTCCTCTGCCTTGGCTGCGGCGGCGACCGCAGCCTTCTCCGCATTCAAGTCCTTAGCCAGATACATGTAAATGGCGGGAACCACGAAGAGCGAGAAAAGCGAACCGATACCCAGCCCCGTGAAGATGACCAGTCCCATGTCGAAACGACTCACCGCGCCGGGGCCGCCAGACACGATGAGCGGGAGGACGCCGAACACCATCGCCCCCGTGGTCATGAGAATGGGCCGCAAGCGGATGCTGGAGGCCTTTTCCACTGCCGCACGCTTGCTGAGTCCTTCCTGTTTCTGCGCCTGGTTGGCAAACTGGACAATAAGTATCCCCTGTTTGGCAATCAGGCCTATCAGCGTGATGAGGCCGACCTCAGTGTAGATGTTGATGGTGGCGAAACCCAGGCTCATGAAGATCAGCGCGCCGCTGATGGACATGGGCACTGTCGCCAACACGATGAGAGGATCGCGGAAGCTCTCGAATTGCGCCGCCAGCAACAGGTAAATCATGGTGATGGCGAGGGCAAAAGTGAAAACCAGCCCCCCCGATTCCTGCACGAACTGGCGCGACTGTCCGGCGTAGTTGGCGGTAAAGCCCGGTGGAAAGACCCCCTTCGCAGCCTGCTGAAGAAACTGGATGGCCTCGCCGAGGGTGGTCCCGGGCTTGGGCACCCCCTGGATGGTGGCGGAATTTTGCTGTTGGAACTGCGGCAGGTATTCAGGTTGCACTTCGTGGTCCAGACTTGCCACGGTGGAAAGCGGAACCAGTTGCCCTGAAGCGGTCGGAATATAGTAGTTGAGAAGCTGTTGCGGATCATTGCGGAAACGGTCCGGCACCTGCGGGATCACCTGGTAGCTGCGTCCGCCCAGATCGAAGCGATTGACATAACCCCCGCCGAGCAGAGGTTGCAGGTCGGAAGCTATCTGCTGCATGGTGAGGCCCAGGCTGGCGGCCTTGGCCTTATCGATCTTCAGCACAAGTTCGGGATTGTCTATGCGCAGGTCCTTGGTCAGAAACACGAACTTTCCGCTCTGCTGGGCGCGCGCCATGAGTTCATTGGTCACCTGGTCCAGCTTGTCATAACTGCCGCTGCTTTGCACCACGAACTGGACCGGAAAGCCGCCCGCAGAACCCGGCAGGGACGGACGCTGGAAAACCCCTACCTGCAGGCCGGCCACATTGCCCACGGCATGTTGCACCAGGGGTTGCATCTGCATGGTGGAGCGCGTCCGCTCATTCCATGGCTTGAGCCGCATGCCCGCGATAAGGCTGTTGGTTCCGCCGCCGCCGAAGGAGACGCCGGTGACCATGAAGCTCATGGCGTATTCAGGGAATTTTTGAAAATCCGCAAGGATGGCCTTCCCATAGCGCTGCAGATAATCCGGCGTGGCCGTGGGAGGCGCCGTGCCGGTGGAAAACAAAATACCCTGGTCTTCCTGGGGGGCGAGTTCCGTCGGCGTGGTCACGAAGAGGAAAAAGATGCTCACCAGCATGGCCGCCGCGAACACCAGCGTCACTGGCCGGTAATTAAGGCTGGCATGCAGGATCCTGTCATAGCGCGCACGCACGCGGTCAAAGCCCTGATCAAGGGCCACGGCAAGCTTGTGTCCGGCACTGGGGCGCAGAATCTTGCCGCTCATCATCGGAGAGAGGGTGAGCGCCACGATCATGGACACCAGCACCGTCGCGACCAGAGTGAAGGCGAAT
>JAJXXS010000315.1 GCA_021780975.1 Pseudomonadota bacterium | reverse complement strand
GATGGGGAGAGGCGACGGCGGCCATGACACGGCGACACATGACAAGCGCCGCGGCGAAACCGTCCAGATCCTGCGCTTCGCTCATCTGCTTGTAAGCCGGGGATTTCGTCCCTACAAGCGTGCGCATCGATTCCAGCACGTATTCACGCGCCTCGGCGAGTTGGGCAGGAGAGCGCTCGGCGGCTGCGCCTGCCGACTCAACCGGGGTGGTGGTGGCCGCTGATTTCGTGCCGCGCAAGGCCTGGACAAAACCATTGTTGAGCAGATCATTCACCATCGCTTCCACTTCGGTACAGTGCGGGAACTTGGCGCACAGCTCACCAAAGCTGATGCCATTGCCAATGCCAAACAGAACCTGGCGCAGGCGAGGACGCAGCGTGTGGCCCTGATTGAAAAGTTCGTCGTGCCCCTTGGGAGTGCGGGACAACTGCATCGCCATTTCCATAAGTCACCTCCGTTTTTGTCGTACCGGGTCTTGCCAGGCCCGCTAGCATCGTAATTGCAGTTTCTGTGCCCAAAAACGGGTAAAAAAAATCCCACGTAAAAACATGGGATTAGTTGCGCTATGGGACGCCGCTTTTGTCACCGACCGGCGCCGCCTGTCGAAATATCACCACGCAATGGCAATTTCCCAAGCGCGCCACTCAGAATATTCATAGCGTGCCATAAGAGTGCAGGCCGGAAAGAAACATGTTGACGCCCAGGAATGCAAAGGTCGTCACCAACAATCCACCCACCGCCCACCACGCCAGTGCGGGTCCGCGCACCCAGTTGATCATGCGCAGATGCAGCCAGGCCGCATAGTTGAGCCAGACGATGAGCGCCCAGGTTTCCTTCGGATCCCACGACCAGTAGCCGCCCCACGCTTGCGCCGCCCACATTGCTCCGAGGATGGTGGCGATGGTGAAGAACACGAAACCGACTGAAATCGCCTTGTACATGATGTCTTCCATCACCTCCAGCTTGGGCAGCCGTGAGGTCAGGACACCTTTGGACGCCGCAAGATAAGTGACACCCATCATGGCGGCGACGGAAAACGCGCCATAGCCGATGAAGTTGGCCGGCACATGGATCTTCATCCACCAGGACTGCAAGGCCGGCACGAGCGGCTGGATCTGCTCCGCCTGGCGGTCGAAGGTGTACCAGAGGATGAAGCCGACCGCGGCCGTGACTACCAGCAGGACAAAGGCCCCCATCTGGCGGGTGGCATAGCGCCCCTCGTAATACAGGTAGATCAGGGAAGTGACCAGGCAAAACAGCACAAAGACTTCATACAGGTTGGAGATGGGAATGTGCCCCACTGCCGGGCTGATGAGATAAGACTCGTACCAACGCACCATCAGGCCGGTAAAGCCCATGAGGACGGCGGTCCAGGTCATCCAGCTGCCGGCCTGCAAGGCAAATTCCGAGCGCGCCAACAGCCCCACCCAATAGGACAGCGTCGCCAACACCAGGAAGGTGCACATCCACATGATGGCCGCCTGGCTGGAAATCAGATACTTGAGGAAGAACATCTGATCCATGCGTGCAAGATCGCCACCATAAAGGCTGATGGCATACAGGCTCAGGATGGCAATACCGACCATGAGGGGTTTCACCGGCTTCCAGAACCACCCGAGCCAGGCGAAAGTCGGGACCGCGCCGATAAGGACGGCGCGCTCGTAATAGCTCAAATGGTCGACGTATTGGCCGTACGCATAGCCCGCGCCAAGGGCGAGGGCGACGGCGAACAGCCAATCCGTCCAGGAAACGCGCTTGAGGAAAGGCTGCGGTTGGGTAAGCACGAGGTCCATGGTCATCAATCCTTCACCAGTTTTTCGACCGAGGCGCTATGCTCGGCAAATTCACGCTCGAAATCAATGCTTTTCTTTGCCGCCGACATGGCGAGCAGGACGCCACCAGGGCGGAGGCGCAACCACAGGCGCCGCTCGCGCACGAACAACATCAAGGCAATACCGACGACAAGCAGTAGTGAACCCAGGTACACCAGATTCTTGCCCGGTGCCCTGGTCAGCTGGAAACCGCTGGACTGCACCTGGTCATAATGCACCAGTTGAAGATACACCGGCGCACCGTAAATGAAGAGATCGCTGTAGGCGTTCAGGCTGTCCCGGATAAACCAGCCGGCCACATTGCCGGGAGGTGGGGGTGCCGCGCCGGCCTTGTCATCCGCCAATTGGAGCAGGCTGTAACTCGCAAGTTCCAGGATTTTCAAATAGGTCGCGGCGGCCTTGTCCTGCTGCTCCTTGGGCACCTTGGCCTGAATGAACTGGCCAAGCGCCTGGAACCCGCCCTGGGAGAAAATCTCCAGCATTTTGGCCGTGCTGTCGGCGAGTTTGCCCTCCATCGCCGCATCCTTGGCGCCATTGCCCAGCGCAGTCGCCGCGAAGCGCTGCGCTGCCTCGGCGCGCATTTGCGGATTCAGGAAGGCGGCGCGCAGACGCATGAAACTCGCCAGGGTGTCATTTGGCCCCAGCGGAAAACGCACATAGCGGAAGGGCTGGTTGGGCGCGCTGCGCATGCCGGACATCATGTACCAACGTCCCTCGATCTGGATAGGGAGCATGAAGTTGTTGTACTCACGCGCCTGCCCCTGCGCATCGCGCAACTTGTACTCGAAGCTGGGGCCCACATTCTGCATGCCTTGCCCCCCCTGCGTGGGATTTCCCCCGAGCACCTGCATGTTCTTGAGCGTCAGGGGGGGTGGAGCCTTGCCCATGGCCTCAACATTGAAAGGGCGGAAACCCGTGAACTCGACGCGGTAATTGCCCATGTCGGTCGCAAGCTCGGCATGGCTGTGCACGACCCCTGTCATCTCGTGAGGCTGATCCTGGGGCGTGAACAGATTCCAGGCCTTGAGCGACAACCTGGAGCCGCCGTCGCCAAAGCTGGCCTGATAGATGGCGATGCCGTCGTAAATGAGCGGATGGTTCACCGAGACGGTGGCGTTCTTGATGAGCTTGCCGTCCGGACTGAAAATGCTGATGTCGCTGTCGAAGGCCTTGGGCTGGCCAGTGGGATAGTGCTCGATGTGAAAGCGGCGCAGGGCAAGGGTGAAGGGCAGATCCTGCACCAGGTAACCGTCGCCGACGTTGATGAACACCACGTTCGCGCTGCTGCCTTCGGGGATCGTGACGTTGCCGCGGAAGGACGGGTTGGAGATCGACAGACGGCTAACAGCTGGAACCTGGTTTTCCGGGATGTCCCGGGTTTCGATCTTCTTGAGCCCGAGAACCTGCTGGGCCTTGAAAATGAGATCCCCATCTATGAGCCCGCCAATGCAGATGAGGACGATGGCGGAGTGGGCAAAAATATAGCCCAGACGCGAAATGCCACCGGATTTGGCGGCGATAAGGAGCCCGCCATCCTCGGTCGGGCGGGTTTTCAGGCGCCAGCGATGTACCCTGAGATAGGCCTCGAAACGTTGCGCCAGCGCGGACGTGGGCAGGGCGCTGGCATACTCGCGCCGATGGTGGAAAGCAGCCAGGGATTTGTCGCTGGCATGCTCGCGGAAGCTGCGCATCTCCTTCACCATGTTGGGTGAATTGCGATAGATGCACAGGCTGGTGGAGACCACCAGAAAAGCGAGGATCAGCAGGAACCAGGCGGCATGATAGACATCGTAAAGCCCCAAGAGGCGAAAGACGTCGAACCAGAAGGTGCCGAACTGGAACACATAATCGGAGTAGGGCTGCCCTTGCTTCAGGACCGTGCCGATAATGGACGCGATGGCGATGACCGTAAGCAGACTTACGGCGAAGCGCATGGAGCTCAGCAGTTCGTAGAAAGTCTTGCTTTGATGCGGGGTGACGCGGGTTGCGATAGACATGGAAGCTCAAAAAGACAAAGGGTGACTTGCGCCACCCTTTGCTGACCCAGGTAAGTAAAAAAAGTTTAATGCAGGCCGTTGATGTATTGGGCCAGCGCTTTCATATCCTGATCCGACAGGCGCGAGGCGATGGTGCGCATCATCTTGCCGGGATCGTTGGCACGCGCGCCGCTGCGGAAAGCCACGAGCTGGGCGTATACATAATCCGCGTGTTGGCTCGCCAGATGCGGGAATTCGATGGGAATGCCCTGACCGGTCGGGCCATGACAGGCCTGGCAGGCGGGAACGCCCTGACCGGCCACACCGGCGCGCCATATTTTTTCCCCTTCCAAAGCCAGTTCCTTGTTCTGTGCCGCGCCCGGCTTGATCTTCTGTTCGCTGAAATAGGCCGCCAGGTTGCGCATGTCGTCCTCGCTCAGGCTCGCCACCATGCCGGACATGATGGCGTTCTGGCGCTTGCCGGATTTGAAATCGTTGAGCTGCTTCAGCAGGTATTCATAAATCTGCCCGGCCAGCTTGGGGTAGGTCGGGGTAACGCTGTTGCCGTCTGCACCGTGGCAGGCCGCGCACACGCTGGTGACGATGGGTTGCGCCTTGGCCGGGTCTCCCATGATCACGGTGTAACCGGAATCATTGATGATTTTCTGGCCGGGGCCGGGAGGAGCGGACTGCGGAGTGGCGGCCGGCGCAGCGGCCGGGGCGCTTGCCGCAGGCGGTACTTGCGGCGCAACAGCGGGCGCGGCAAAGGCCATGGAAACGCAGGATATGGCGGCGAGCATTGTTATCGCCAGTCTGTTTTTCATCCGAGGCTCCTTAAAGACGGCTGGTCGGGGGGATAATGCAAAGTGCTCCATTCTAGCGATTTTAAGTTTTCATGCAAAGCACCAGACTGCCTCAGGCGAGCTTTTCCCTGTCCGCGGCGAGCCCTGCCGACCTCCCGGAAAGCCGCGCGGAAGTGGCCTTCGTCGGGCGCTCGAACGCCGGTAAGTCTAGCGCGCTCAATGCCCTGGCACGCCATAACCGTCTCGCCTTCGTCTCGAAAACCCCAGGCCGCACGCAGTTGATCAATTTCTTTGCGGTCGGGCAGGACACTTTCCTGGTGGACCTGCCCGGCTATGGTTATGCCAAGGTGCCCCTGGACGTGCGCAAAAAGTGGGAGAACTTCCTCTCCGGCTACCTGCAATTCCGTCCCAGCCTCATGGGCCTGGTGCTGATCATGGACGTGCGCCATCCCCTCACCTCGCTGGATTGGCGCATGCTGGATTGGTTTGCCCCTACGGGGCGGCCCGTGCACATCCTCCTGACCAAGGCCGACAAACTGTCGCGCGGCGCGGGACTCAAGGCGCTGAACGACGTGCGCCGCATGCTGGAAAGCCGGCATGGAGTCAGCGCCCAACTCTTCTCCAGCCTGAGCAAACTCGGTGTGGAGGAAGCCGAGACGGTGATCGCCGCCTGGCTGGGCTGAAGCGAGACGCAAACGGACCGCCGTTGCGCTACCCGGCGCGAAGAAAGCGTAAAAAAATGCCCCGGCCAAAGGGGTAGTCCGGGGCAAAAATGCCTTATTAAGCAAATAAGGCACCCGCTCAGGGAGGAGAAGCGGGAGACGATCAACACCGTCTGCAGCTAAGAGGCCGGGGGAGTAAAATTGGTTCCCTGCTGAATCATTTTTTTGGAGTGCACGGTGAACCTCCCCTTGGGGCGTTATCCCGGAAAGCGCATGCGCCGCATGCGCAAGGATGCTTTCTCCCGCCGCTTGATGGCGGAAACACGCTTAAGCGTCGACGACTTGATCTACCCGGTGTTTGTCCTCGACGGGCAGGGAAGGCGCGAAGCCGTCACGTCCATGCCGGGAGTGGAGCGGCTGTCGATAGACCTCCTCTTGCCGCTGGCACAAGAATGTGCCGAACTCGGCATCCCGGCCATCGCGCTGTTTCCAGTGATCGACCCCGCCCTCAAAACCGAAGATGCGCGCGAAGCCTATAACGCGGAAGGACTGGTGCCGCGCACAGTTGCCGCCCTGAAGGCGCAATTTCCGGAACTCGGCGTCATCACCGACGTCGCTCTCGACCCCTATACCAGCCACGGCCAGGATGGCTTGGTCGACCGGTCGGGCTATGTAGTGAATGATGAAACCGTGCAGGTTCTAGCCCGTCAGGCGGTTGCACACGCCCAAGCCGGCGCCGACGTGGTGGCCCCTTCCGACATGATGGACGGGCGCATCGCCGCCGTGCGTGCGGCGCTGGACGAAAAGGGCCTTATCCACACCCGCGTTCTGGCCTATGCTGCCAAATACGCGTCGAGCTTTTACGGCCCCTTCCGGGATGCCGTAGGCTCGGCTGCCAATCTGGGTGGGAGCGGCAAGCACACCTACCAAATGGACCCCGCCAACAGCGACGAGGCCCTGTGGGAAGTCGGCCTGGACCTGGAGGAGGGCGCCGACATGGTCATGGTCAAACCTGGAATGCCCTACCTTGATATCGTCAGGCGGGTGAAGGACGCTTACGGCGCCCCCACCTTCGCTTATCAGGTCAGCGGCGAATACGCCATGCTCAAGGCCGCCGCCCAGGCCGGCTGGTTGAACGAACAGGCGGTGGTCATGGAAAGCCTGCTCGCCTTCAAGCGCGCGGGCGCGGATGGAATCCTGACTTACTTCGCGCTACAGGCGGCGCGCTGGCTGCAA
>JAJXXS010000337.1 GCA_021780975.1 Pseudomonadota bacterium | reverse complement strand
GCATCCGGCATCATGTTGAGCAGGCCGACGTGCAGCTCGCGGATTTCCTGGCGCGCCGCGCGCTCCGCCGAAAGCACCGTCACCCCTTCCGCGCGCAGGCGCGCAAAGCTGGGCAGGTCGTTGTGCGCTACCAGCGGCATGGATCAGCCTCCCGCCGGGGCCGGATGCGCGCGCCAGATGGCGCCCTCCAGCAGGGCCAGGAAATCCTTTTCGTCGCGCACCTGGGCGACCTCGCGCGAAGTGACGGTGTAGCCGTGGGGGCGGGCGATGGCCTCATAGCGCGGCACGCGGGAATGGAAGAGCTGGGGGAATACCCAGCGGGCAAAGTCGTCCGGCTCGATCTGCGCCACATACTCGATCCCTCTTTCCCTGAGATAGACGGGCAGGTATTCGGCAAGAAAAGCCGGACGGAAATACAGCGGCTTGGGGTCGGACTGGGCGCGCGCGATGAGCGCGGCCTCCTCTTCCTTCGTGGTCACCTGTATGTAGAGGATGAGGGTATGGCGCGCGAGCAGTTCGATCACGCCGTCGTCCTCCAACTCGCACAGGCTGCCGCCCACATCGTTGACGAAATGATCGTAACCGTAGATTTCGCGGCCCTTGCGGATGAATTCCGGCACATCGCCCATGGCCGCGATCTCGGCCTGGCGGTAGGCGGCCTGGCGGCGCGAAAACTCCTCCAGGGACAGGCCGCCCCGCTCCGGATTGCCGAGCTTGCCGACATAGGCCAGCACCGGTCCCAGATCGTGGATCTTGATGTTGTTCTTGATGTTGATCCAGTCGCGCCGCAGCAGGTCGCGCAGGAACTGCACCTGCATGGCCTGCTGCTTGATGAGATCAAGGATGGGCTCGTCGAGGTAGCGCGTGCCGATGCGGTAGTCGCCGGAATAGTGGAACCAGTCGTGGCTGCGCAGCAGCCCCGAAAGATAGGTTTTCCCCACGCCGGACATGCCGAGTAGGGTGACGGTCTTGTGCTTCCAGGCGCGGAAGGACTGCAGGGTGAAATGCATGCTTGACGAGCGGATCAGAGCCGGAGCAAAACGCAAGCCTAACCAATGGCCCCGCCCTTGGGAAGCCATGCGCCGGACAGTGAACCTCTCGCCCTGCAGCCCATCCAATCCCCGAACACCGCTCGATGCCGCCCATGTTCAATTTTTTCAGGAAAATCGCGCTTCCCCGGCGGGAGGTCAGGAACGGGGGTTCGCCGCACGCGGCATCCCGCTCGCCGACAACCGCGTCCAGTCCGGCCAGCTGGGAGATTTGCGCAAGGCCTGATGTGCTAGTGTGAAAAAACCCTTACAACCAAGGAGAAAACGAAGATGAAACTCTACTACTCCCCCGGCGCCTGCTCTCTGGCCCCCCACATCCTGCTGCGCGAGGCGGGGCTGGCTTTCGAACTGGAGAAAGTGGACCTTAAAACCAAGAGAACCGCCAGCGGGGAGGACTTCCTGCGCATCAACCCCAGGGGTTACGTTCCTGCCCTGAAGCTCGACGACGGCGGGGTGCTTACGGAAGTGGCCGTGATCTCCCAATATCTGGCAGACCTGGCCCCGGCGGCGCACCTGCTGCCCGCCTCGGGCCTGGCGCGCTACCGCGCCCTGGAGTGGCTCAGCTTCATCGCCACGGAAATCCACAAGGGCTTCGGCCCGCTATGGAATCCGGCCATGCCGGAGGAAGCCAAGCGCCTCGCCCGCGCCCGCCTGGAAGACCGTTTCGCCCATGTCAACCAGGCGCTGCAGAGCGTCCCCTATCTTCCGGGCCCGGCATTCTCCGCCCCCGACGCCTATCTTTTTGTCATGCTCAACTGGGCCCGTCTGCAGAAAATCGACCTCGCCCCCTGGCCGGCGCTGGCCGAATACCAGACCCGCACGGCCACGCGCCCGAGCGTGCACGCCGCTCTGGAAGCGGAGGGGCTGCTGCAGTGACCAAGCCTGCCGGGGCTGCGGACGCGCTGCCATGGCGCGTCGAGGATCTGGATTTCGCCATGCTCGACCCGGCCCTGACACGCGCCGACGAGACGCTGTTTTTCCTGCTCGTCAGCGCCTCCTTCATCGAAACCGGAGCGGACGTCTATACCGGCAACCTGCTCGCCTATTATCGCGACGACGCGGAAACCTCGGCCTGGCTGTCGGCACACTGGGAACAGGAGGAGCTGCAGCATGGCCGCGCCCTCAGGACCTACGTGCGGCGGGTGTGGCCGGAGTTCGATTGGGAAACCGCCTTTGCGCGCTTTTTCGAACATTACCGCACGACCTGCACGGGCGAGCAGCTCGAGCCTACCCCGGCGCTCGAGCTGGCGGCGCGCTGCGTGGTGGAAACCGGCACCGCGACGTATTACCGCATGCTGCTGAGCTACGCGCGCGAGCCCGTGCTGCGCCAGATGCTCGACCACATACGCAGCGACGAGGTGCGCCACTTCAAGCATTTCTACCGTTACTTCCGGCGCCACCAGCAGGTCGCCGGGCACGGCCGCCTGCGCATCGCACGCGTGCTCTGGCATCGCCTGCGCGAAGCCATGAACGAGGATGGCTACATCGCCTTTCATCACGCCTATGCCCAGCGCTACCCCGACCGCCCCAATACCGCGGCCACCTACGCCGCCTTCAGGCAGCGCATCACCCGCATCGCGCGGGCGCACTACCCCTACGCCATGGGAGCGGAAATGCTGCTGACCCCTCTCGCGCTTCCCGCTCCGGTACGCCGGCATGGCGTCAAGGCGGTGGGGCATGCCTTTCGCCTGGCGGGATTCCGCTGACCGGGGGCGGCCAGGCGCGCCTGCGCAGCTATAATCAGCGACTTTGAGTCAGTTGCCGGAGCGTCATGTCCGCCCCTTTGAGCCTCAAGCAACAGGTCGCCGAACTGCTGCAGAACGCCGTCCGCCTGGTAAATCCGGATCTCGCCGAAGCCATCGAGCTCGAACGGCCCAAGCAGGCAGAACACGGGGATTTCGCGACCAGCGTGGCCCTCAAGCTCGCCAAGGCCGTCAGGCAGAACCCCCGCACCCTCGCCGAGTCCATCGTGCGCGCCTTGCCCGCCTCGCCCCTGCTCGCGCGCGTGGAAGTGGCCGGCGCGGGATTCATCAATCTGCAGCTGAAACCGTCGGCGTGGACGGGCGTGGTGCGCCAAGTTCTCGCCGCCGGCGATGCTTACGGGCAAAGCGATCTCGGCCAGGGCACCAAGGTGCAGGTGGAGTTCGTTTCCGCCAACCCCACCGGCCCGCTGCACGTCGGCCACGGCCGCGGCGCCGCCTACGGCGCCAGCCTCGCCAACGTGTTGGAAGCAGCCGGCTACGCAGTGAGCCGCGAATATTATGTCAACGATGCCGGCCGTCAGATGGACATCCTGGCGCTGTCCACCTGGCTGCGCTACCTGGAGGAAAACGGCGTCCATGTGCCCTTCCCCAGCAACGCCTATCAGGGCGACTATGTGCGCGCCATGGCGCAGGCCATCTTTCGCGCCCATGGCAACCGCTACGTGCACGAGGCCGGCAACGTGCTCCAGGACGTGCCGACACGCCCTGACAAGGATCTCCTGGAAGACGGCGACGCCGCCGCGAAGGCTGCCAACGAGGCCCATCTCGATGGCCTCATCGCATCGGCAAAACATCTGCTGGGCGTGGATTACGCCTACTTCCATGATTTCGTGCTCAACGACCAGTTGAGCGACTGCCGCGCCGACCTGGAAGAATTCGGCGTCGCCTTCGATCACTGGTTCTCGGAAAAGAGCCTCTTCGACCTCGGCCTGGTGGAAGATGCGGTGGGCCGCCTGCAGGCTCTCGGCCATCTATACGAACAGGACGGCGCCCTGTGGTTCCGTTCCAGCAGCCTGGGCGACGAGAAGGACCGCGTGGTGCGGCGCGCCAACGGCGAGTACACCTATTTCGCTTCCGATATCGCCTATCACGCGCACAAATACGAGCGCGGATTCGCGCGCATGATCGACGTCTGGGGTGCCGATCATCATGGCTACATCCCGCGCGTGCGCGCCGCGCTGACGGCCCTGGGGCTGGAGGCCGAGCGGCTGACCGTCGCCCTCGTGCAGTTTGCCGTGCTATATCGCGGCGGACAGAAGGTCTCCATGTCGACACGCGCCGGCGACTTCGTCACCCTGCGCGAACTGCGCGATGAAGTAGGCAACGACGCGGCGCGCTTCTATTACGTGCTGCGCAAATCTGACCAGCACCTGGACTTCGACCTCGATCTTGCCAAGTCGCAGAGCAACGACAACCCCGTCTACTACATCCAGTACGCGCATGCGCGCATCTGCAGCGTGCTGAGCGAGTGGGGCGGGGATGCGGCGGGATTGGCTGGCTGCGACCTGGCTCCCCTTTCCAGCGTGCACGAAACCTCCCTCATGCGCCGCCTCGCCGAATATCCGGAAACGGTCGCGGCGGCGGCACGGGAACTCTCGCCGCATTTGCTCGCCTATTACCTCAAGGATCTTGCGGCGGAACTGCATACCTATTACAACGCGGAAAAATTCCTGGTGGACGACCCGACCCTGCGCCATGCGCGCCTTGCGCTAATCTGGGCAGTGCGCCAGGTGCTGGCGAATGGCCTTGGACTCCTGGGCGTGTCCGCCCCCACCCGAATGTGAGACCCACGACATGGCAGCCCGTACTTCCTCTTCCAGCCAGAAAGGCCCGCTCTTCACGGGCATCCTCATCGGCCTGTTTCTGGGCCTGGCGATCGCCATCGCAGTAGCCCTGTTCATCCGCCGCAACGACCCCTTCATTGGCCAACTGGCCCCGGCGCAGAACGCCAGCGCACCGGCCGCGCCACCCGCCCTAGAAGGTGCCGGCAGCGTGCCGCCCGCGGCCTTGAGCGCGGCACCGGCGGCGCCCGAAGTCACCAGCGTCGGCCCGCAATTGAGCCTGCCCTCCGCGGCCGTGGCTCCCTCCGGCCAGGGTGCCGGCGGCACCGAGTACTATCTGCAGGCGGGCGCCTTCCAGGATCCCAACGAGGCGCAGGCGCTGAAAGCGGAGCTCGCCCTGCTCGGGCTCGAAGCGCACATCCAGACCGTGGAGAACGCCGCCGGCGTGCAGATGCAGCGCGTGCGCTTGGGCCCTTACACGGACATGAGCCAGGTCAGCGCCGCGCGTCGGCTGCTCGCCCAGAACAACATCAATGCCGACCTGATAAAAATCACCCCCATCCACTGACCGAGGAGTTCTCATGCGCACCCTGTTTTACCGACTGGCCTGGTGTTTCACCCTGCTCTTCATCGCCGGCGGGGCCCATGCCTCCATCACACCCAAGTTCACGGAAGGCAAGGACTACCTCGTGCTGCAGATGCCGCAGCCGGTGACCACGGGCAAGAAGATCGAGGTGCAGGAGTTCTTCTGGTATCGCTGCCCGCATTGCTTCCACCTGCAGCCGGCGCTGATGGCATGGGAAAAACGCATGCCCAAGGACGCCCAGATGGTGCTTGTCCCGGTGGCTTTCAATGCCCAGTGGCTGCCGGCGGCGAAACTCTTCTACGCGCTCAAGGACACCGGTGACCTGGCGCGCCTGCACAGCAAGGTGTTCGACGCCTATCAGGTTCAACTGCTCAATCTCGACGACCCGACCGTGCTCAAGCAATGGGTCGCCAAGGAAGGGATCAACGTCGACAAGTTCATGGCGTCCTACAATTCCTTCGACACCCTCAACCGCGCCATGCAGGGTACCCAGCAAGCCAAGGACGATGCCATCCAGGGCGTTCCCACCCTGGTCATCGATGGCAAATACCTCACCTCGCCGTCCTTCACCAACGATGACCGCGCCCGGCTGTTCCAGGTGGTGGACTACTTGATCGCCAAGGCACAGAAGGAAAGAGGGCGCCACTGAGACGCTCCGCAGGAAGGCGCAGGTGAGAATCTTCATCACCGGCGCCGGCAGCGGGCTGGGCGCCGCCCTGGCCCGTCGCTACGGCGCAGCAGGAGCCACTCTCGGGTTGCTCGGCCGCCGCCAGGCCGCGCTGGAGGACACGGCGCAGGGGCTGGATGCCCGTTTGTACCGCGCGGATGTCGGGGATGCCGCCGCTGTCGCCGAGGCGGCGCGCGACTTCGTAGCCCGCGCCGGATGCCCGCACATCGTCATCGCCGCCGCTGGCATTTCCGTGGGCGCGCTGGCGGAAGAAAAGGACGACCTGGAAGTCTTCCGCGCGACCCTGGCCACCAACGTCATGGGCGTGCTGCACACCTTCCAGCCCTTCATTGCGCCGATGCGGGACGCAGGGGGCGGATGTCTGTGCGGCATCGCCAGCGTCGCCGCCATGCGCGGCCTGCCCGGTGGCGGCGCCTATTCCGCGTCCAAGGCGGCGCTCATCACCTGCCTGGAAAGCCTGCGCCTGGAACTGGCGCCCGCCGGCATCGGCGTCGTGACGGTATCGCCGGGCTACATCGACACCCCCATGACGCGCGTCAATCGCTACGCCATGCCCTTCCGCATGAGCGCCCCGCAGGCCGCGCAAAAGGTGGCGCAGGCGATCGCGCGGCGCCGCCGCCATGTCGTCATTCCCTGGCAAATGGCCGCGGT
>JAJXXS010000013.1 GCA_021780975.1 Pseudomonadota bacterium | reverse complement strand
CCGGCACGTGGTCGCGCGCTACCGGCCTGATGAAGAATTGCAACTCCGTGTGGCTCAACGGCAGACCGCTCAAGACCGATCTGGAAGCTGCCCTGGCGCGGCCGATCCGGCTTGCCAATGATGCCGACTGCTTTGCCTTGTCCGAAGCCAGCGATGGCGCCGGCGCCGATGCCGACATAGTGTTTGGCGTCATCCTCGGCACTGGCGTCGGCGGTGGCATCGTCGTAGGGGGTCGGCTGCTGTCCGGCCCCAACGGCATCGCCGGCGAGTGGGGCCACAACCCCTTGCCCCCCTTTCGCCTGCAGGGAGGCGACGCCGCCGGCCACGAGGAAATCCTGCGCTTTCGCGCCCCCGCCCACCCCTGGCCGTCGGAGCGCGAACTGCCCGGCCCGCCCTGCTACTGCGGCAAGCGCGGCTGCATCGAAACCTGGCTATCGGGCCCAGGGCTCGCCGCCGACCATGTGCGCTATGGCGGCGAAGATCTCCCCGCGCACGAGATCGCCCAGCTCGCGGCGGCGGGCTACGAACCTTGCGGCGCCACCCTGCGCCGTTACGAGGAGCGCCTGGCGCGCGCGCTGGCCCAGGTCATCAATCTGCTGGATCCCGATGTCATCGTGCTCGGCGGCGGGCTGTCCAACATTGCCACCCTCTACGAAAACCTGCCCCGCTTGTGGAGCCGCTACGTTTTCTCCGACCGCGTCGATACCCAGCTCAAGCCGCCGATGCACCGCGATTCCAGCGGCGTGCGCGGTGCCGCCCGGCTGTGGAACGCCCCCTGAAAGGCTGGCCTTGGCCGCGGCCGCAAGGCATCATCGCCCTTTTTTCATGACGCAACACGCATGAGCAACACGCACTACGAACGTCTGGGCGGCGACGCCGGCATCCGTCGCCTGGTGGACCGCTTTTATGACCTGATGGACAGCGACCCCGACTACTACGGCATCCGCAAGCTGCATCCGGCCGACCTGTCGGGCAGCCGCGACAAGCTGTATTGGTTTTTGTCCGGCTGGACCGGCGGCCCGCAGCACTACACCGAGCGCTTGGGCCACCCCATGCTGCGCCGCCGCCACTTTCCCTACCCCATCGGCGATGCCGAGCGCGACCAGTGGATGGCCTGCATGCAGCAGGCCTTGCGCGACGGCGGCTACGATGCCGCGCTGCAAGCGGAAATGCTCGCCGCCTTCCGGCGCACCGCCGATCACATGCGTAATCAGGCCGACTGAGGCTCGCATTCGTGCGCGCGCTGCTGCTCCTGCTGCTTGCCCTCGTCGGTGGCGTGGCGGCTCTCGCCTATCTGGCATTCGATGCGCGGCCGGCCGTGCAGGCACGCAACGGGCTGGAAGGGCAGGACATCAGCACCTTGAAAGCCCTGCTGCGCCAGAACGACCCGCGCCGGGCTGTGCCCGGCAGCCTGCAGCAACTGCGCCTGAGCGAGGCGCAGGCCAACCGCCTCCTGGATCGTGCCAGCCTCTATCCCGCCCTCGTCGGCGCGCGCCTGCAGCTGGCGGCGGGGCGCATGGCGGTCAACGCCAGCCTGCGCACGCCGGCCACCCCTTTCGGGCGCTATCTCAACCTGCACGCCGATCTGGCACAGACTCCCACAGGCGGGTTGCAGCTACGCCATCTGCAGGTGGGCCGCCTGCCCGTTCCGGGCTTGCTCGCCGACCCGCTGGCGCACCTGGCCTGGCATCGTCTCGTCCTCCAGCCGGACTTCGGTTCCATCCTGCAGGCTATCGAGGGCATCCGCCTGGCCCCCCACACGCTTACCGTCAGCTATCGCTGGACGCCGCAACTGCTGGCGCGCCTGGAGCAGCAAAGCGCCGCGCTGGTGCTGGATGCGAGCGAGCAGGACCGCTTACTGGGCTATGAGCGTGAGCTGCGCCGCCTGCTTCAGCCCTACCCACCCGGCAGCCGGCTGCCTCTGGCCGCCCTGATCGGCCCGCTCTTCCGCTACGCGCACAGCCGTGGCGGCGATGCCGTGCTGGAGGACCGCGCCGCCTGGCTGGCCCTCTCCGCCTATGTCACCGGCGTGAGCCTGCCCCATATCCTCAAGGGCCAGGGTCACCGGCGCGCGCCCGATGTCGTGCTCAGCCTCCATGGCCGTCAGGACGCGGCCGAACACTACCTCGTGGCGGCCGCGCTGGCGGCCACCGCCGGCCAAAGGCTGGCCGAGGGCGTGGGCTTGGCCAAGGAGGAAGAGGATCTTCTGCACGGCTCAGGCTTCAGCTTCACCGACCTGGGCTGGGATCTGGCCGGGGCCCGCGTCGGCCAGGCTTCCACCCAGGCCAACGCCGCCCCGCGCGTCCAGGCGCTGCTGGCGGCAGCACGCAGCGATGGCGACCTGTCCCCGTCCTTCCGCGACCTGCCCGAATTTCTCGGTGCCGCGGCCTTCCGCCGGCGCTACGAGCGCATCGGCAGCCTGGCCTATGATCGGGTACTGGAAGAAATCAATCGCCGCCTGGACCACCACCCGCTCACCGGCGCCACCATCAAGTCCGCCCCCTGAGCTGCCGTCAATGGTTATGGCTTTCTTCGTCCACGCCGGCTGCCCTGACAGCCCCTTTCCCTCAACTCTGGAGTCATGAACATGTGGAAAACGACCTTCATCGCCGGGCTGCTGCTGGGGCTTAGCCCCCTGGCCGGCGCCGACGGCATCAATGGCAGCGCGGTATTGGGCGCCGGGCTCGGCGCGGCGGCGGGTGCCGCGGTCGGCTCGGCAGTAGGCGGCCGTGACGGGGCGGTCTTCGGCGGGGCCATCGGCGGCGCCGCAGGCGCCGCGGTCGGCGGCAACCAGGAGCACCGCCGCCCGCAGCGCGCAGTGGTGGTGCAGCCCGCCTATGCCCCCGTGCCCGTCTACCGCGGCGAGCGGGACAGGTACCGCGAACACGGCGACCGCGGATGGCATCGCGGTCACTGGGAGCATGGCCGCGGCTGGGGCCCGCCTCGCCGCGACCATCACGACGACTGAAGGGCCGCTCCAGCGCGTCGGCACTGGATCCGCCGAGGCGCTCCGTAAGCGGGCAGGATGGGGGCCTCCGAAACTGCTAGAATTGGCGGTTTTCCCAGGCAGCGCCCCCCCATGTCCCGCAAGCTACGCAACATCGCCATCATCGCCCACGTCGATCACGGCAAGACCACGCTCGTCGACCAACTGCTCCGCCAGTCCGGCACCTTCCGCGACAACCAGCAGGTGGACGAGCGGGTGATGGACTCCAACGACCTCGAAAAAGAGCGCGGCATCACCATCCTGGCCAAGAACACGGCCATCACCTACGGCGACACCCACATCAACATCGTCGACACCCCCGGCCACGCCGACTTCGGCGGCGAAGTGGAGCGCGTCCTGGGCATGGTCGATGGCGTGCTGCTGCTGGTGGACGCGGTCGAAGGCCCCATGCCGCAGACCCGCTTCGTCACCAAGAAGGCGCTGGCCCTGGGCCTCAAGCCCATCGTCGTCATCAACAAGGTCGACCGTCCGGGCTCGCGCCCCAATTGGGTGGTCGATCAGACCTTCGACCTGTTCGACAAGCTCGGCGCCAGCGACGAGCAACTCGACTTCCCCATCATCTATGCCTCCGGCCTCAATGGCTGGGCCTGCCTGGATCTCAAGGATGCGCCCTCGCAGGGCGGCAGCGCGTCCGACATGACGCCACTGTTCGAGACCGTGCTCAAGCATGTGCCCACCCCGCCCGGCGCGGCCGACGCGTCGCTGCAGCTGCAGATCGCCGCGCTCGACTACTCCACGTATACCGGCCGCCTGGGCGTGGGCCGCATCCTCAACGGCCGCATCAAGCCGGGCATGATGGTCGCGGTGATGAACCACGAGGAACAGGTCGCCAGCGGCCGCATCAATCAGGTGCTGGGCTTCCAGGGCCTGGAGCGTATCCCGGTGGATGAAGCGGAGGCCGGCGACATCGTCATCATCTCCGGGCTGGAAGACATCGGCATCGGCGTCACCATCTGCGACAAGGACAACCCAGTCGGTCTGCCCATGCTGAGCGTGGACGAACCGACGCTGACCATGGACTTCATGGTCAACTCCTCGCCGCTGGCCGGCACCGAAGGCAAGTTCGTCACCAGCCGTCAGATTCGCGACCGCCTGGCGCGGGAACTGCTTACCAACGTCGCGTTGCGCGTCGAGGACACCGGCGATGCCGACGTGTTCCGCGTCTCCGGCCGCGGCGAACTGCACCTCACCATCCTGCTCGAAAACATGCGCCGCGAGGGCTTCGAACTGGCGGTGGCCAAGCCGCGGGTGGTGTACAAGGATATCAATGGCGAGAAGTGCGAGCCCTACGAGAACCTCACCATCGACCTCGAAGACGCCAGCCAGGGCGCAGTCATGGAAGAGATCGGCCGCCGCCGCGGCGAACTCACCAACATGGAATCCGACGGTCATGGCCGCACGCGCCTGGAGTACCACATCCCGGCGCGCGGCCTGATCGGCTTCCAGTCCGACTTCATGACCATGACGCGCGGCACGGGCCTGATGAGCCACGTGTTCGACGACTATGGGCCGGTGAAGGCCGATCTACCCGGCCGCCACAACGGCGTGCTGGTCAGTCAGGAGAACGGCGAGGCCGTGGCCTACGCGCTGTGGAACCTGGAGGACCGCGGCCGCATGTTCGTATCGCCTGGCGACAAGCTGTATGAGGGCATGATCATCGGCATCCACAGCCGCGACAACGACCTGGTGGTGAATCCCATCAAGGGCAAAAAGCTCACCAACGTGCGCGCCTCCGGCACCGATGAGGCGGTGCGCCTGACTCCACCTATCAAGCTCACGCTCGAATCTGCGGTGGAATTCATCGACGACGACGAACTGGTGGAAATCACGCCCAAATCCATCCGCATCCGCAAGCGCCACCTGCAGGAGCACGAGCGCAAGCGCGCCGCGCGCGACAACGCCTGAGGTCGGCCTTTGCTCAGTGGCGCGCCGACTCCTGGCGCGTCACCCGCTGCTGCCAAGCCCAGTAGCCGGCTATCACCAGGGCGACAAACACCAGCACGCCAAGGATGATGTAGTGGTAATAGGCATGGATGACGGCTTCATTGCCGCCAATGAAATAGCCGAAGGCGGCCAATACCACCGACCATAGCCCAGCGCCGAGGGCGGTGTAGAAGGCAAACTTGGCGTAGCTCATGCGCGCCAGCCCGGCCGGCAGGGATATCAGGTGGCGAATCGCAGGAATGAGGCGACCCGTGAAGGTCGACACGGCGCCATGCTTGGCGAAGAAAGCGTCGGTGCGGTGCAGCAGCGCCGGGCGCACGAAGAAATACTTGCCCCAGCGCTCCAGAAAGGGCCGCCCCACCCAGAGGGCGAAGAAATAATTCAGGCTGCCGCCCGCCACGCAGCCGAGGATGGAAGACAGCAGGATCAGTTCCAGGCTCATCTTGCCTTCGTAGGCCAGGTAACCCGCCGGGATCAGCACCAGTTCGCTGGGGATGGGCAGCACCGTGGACTCCAGCATCATCAGGATGAAAATGCCGGCATAGCCCCAGCCATGCACGGTATGCAGGATCCAGTCAATGAAGGCTTGCAGCATGGCTTCCCCGTCGGGCGCAGTGGCAGTGGACGTGCAACGCGCCTAAACGACCGCTTCCTGTTTTTTCTCGACCGGCTTGATGAAGTGCTCGCGCTTGACTCCGAACATGAGCAGCAGGGGCGAGGCCACCAGCACCGAGGAATAGATGCCGAACAGGATGCCGATGGTGAGGGCGAGCGCGAAGTTGTGCAGCGCCTCGCCGCCGAAGAACAGCATGGACAGCACCATCATCTGCGTTGAACCATGGGTGATGACGGTGCGCGACATGGTGGCCGTGATGGCATTGTCGATGATGTCGGGAATCGGCACGTCCTTGCGCATCTTCCTGAGGTTCTCCCGAATCCGGTCAAACACGACGACGGACTCGTTCACCGAATAGCCAAGGATCGCCAGCACTCCGGCCAGCACCGTGAGGTTGAATTCCCACCGGAAGAAGGCGAACAACCCCAGGATGATGGTCACGTCATGCAGGTTGGCAATGATGGCGGCGAGCGCAAATCGCCACTCGAAGCGCAGGGCGAGATACAGCAGGATGCCAGCCACCACGACAAGCAGCGCCAGCGAGCCGTTCTGATAGAGTTCCTTGCCGACCTCGGGGCCGACAAAATTGACGCTACGCAGTTCTGCCGCGGGCTGGTTGCTCTTGAGCGCCGTCATCACCTCGTTGGACAGCGAGGCGTTGTCCATGCCGGCCTTGACCGGCATGCGGATGAGCACGTCGCGACTGGTGCCGAAATTCTGCACCGACACGTCCTTGAATCCGGCCTTGGCGAGATCGGCCCGAATTTCCTCGATGGGCGCAGCAGTCGGGTAGTTGACCTGCATCACCGTGCCGCCGGTGAAATCGACGCCGAAATTGAGTCCCTTGAAGGCGAGGGACCATATCGCAAACAGAAAAGTGGCCAGCGAAATGGCCGTGGTCACCTTCCCCCAGCGCATGAAGGGGATGTCTTTCTTGAAGTGGAAGAATTCCAG
>JAJXXS010000250.1 GCA_021780975.1 Pseudomonadota bacterium | reverse complement strand
GATCCTCCTGCTTTCACGCGCCGGTTTTGAAAGTGACCGGCTGGAGGACTTCAAGGGCCTCAATGCGCGCAGTCCGTGGCTGGCATTTCTCATGCTGATCACCATGTTCTCCATGGCCGGCATACCCCCGACGGTGGGATTTTATGCCAAGCTGGCGGTGCTCCAGGCGGTGGTCAACCAGGGCTATCTATGGGTCGCCGTGGCGGCGGTGATGTTTTCCCTCATCGGCGCCTACTATTACCTTCGGGTGGTCAAACTGATGTATTTTGACAACCCGGAGCAAAGCGCGGAAATTTCCGCCGGAACGGACATGCGTCTGGTGTTGTCTGCCAATGGGCTGGCCCTGCTGTTGCTGGGGATACTGCCCAGCCCTCTTATGAATCTTTGTCTTTACGCCTTGAGAGCCTCGTTGTGACTCCTGCCGCCAGCCCTTGGATACTTCTGCTTGTCGCCTTTCTGGCGGCCAATCTGCCTTTCTTCATCGACAGAATATTTTTTGTCCTCGCTCCCCGGGGCGGCAGCAAGGCTTTTATCTGGCGCTTGCTAGAACTGGTGGTGTTGTATTTTCTGGTTGGCGGTGTCGCCTATCTGCTGGAAAGAAATCTGGGGGAGGTGGCCCGCCAGCATTGGGAGTTTTATGCCGTCACCGCTTCGCTTTTCCTGGTATTTGCCTTCCCCGGCTTCATTTACAAATACCTGTGGCATGGGCACGGCTGACGGTACTCAAAGAAAGCAGAACACGTACTTGCCGTGCGCGAAATTTATCGCGAGTCGTGCGCCGCGGTTCGCGGCATAATCCCAATATCCCTTGGTGGGGCAGTTTTCGTGGCATTCGCTGACCCCGGCCGGTGATTCGTAGTCGCGTTCGCGGTCATACCAAGAAAGCAGCATCGCTTCCTCGCCCAGGCGCTGCCGCGCAATGACCCGCGCCAGTTCCAGCGATGCGGTGAAATCCATCCCCAGCTCGTCGGCGTCTAGATGCAAGGTTTTCACGGCGTTTCCAGTGCGTTTTTTTTCAGTTCATAGAGCAGATCAAGCGCCGCACGCGGGCTCAGCGCATCGGGATTGAGTGTGGCGAGTTGCTCGATGAGAGGATGGATGACGGGCGCCTGGGGGGCAGCAGCAAATAGATCCCCCTGCGGCCCGGCGTGGTAATGGCTCTCTTCCAGGTCGCGCAGGCGGCGGCGCGCCGCCTGTACCACCCCTGCCGGCAATCCGGCCAGACGCGCCACCTGGATGCCGTAGCTCTGTGACGCGGGGCCATCCTCGACGGCGTGGAGAAATACCAGGTCCTCGCCATGCTCCACCGCATCCAGGTGGACGTTGCTGAGCTGGGGAAACTCCAGCGCCAGTTGGGTTAGTTCGAAATAGTGGGTGGCGAAGAGCGTCAGGCAGCGGTTCTTGGTCAGCAGGTGGCGTGCGATCGCCCAGGCCAGCGCCAGGCCGTCAAAAGTCGAGGTTCCGCGTCCGATCTCGTCCAGCAGCACAAGGCTTTGTGGTGTGGCGTGGTGCAGGATGCGCGCCGCCTCCGTCATCTCCACCATGAAGGTCGAGCGTCCGCCCGCCAGATCGTCGGAGGCGCCGATGCGCGTGAATATCTGGTCCAGCGGACCCAGCTTGACGACTTGCGCGGGCAGCGGCAGGCCGCAACTGGCCATGAGGGCGAGCAGGGCGGCCTGGCGCATGTAGGTCGATTTGCCGCCCATGTTGGGGCCGGTGATGAGCAGCATGGAGCGGCCGGCATGGAGCGTGAGGTCGTTGGCGATGAAGTTGTCCACGCGATCGGCAACCACCGGATGACGCCCGCGCTGGATATGCAGGCCGCTCTCTGCGCTGAATTCCGGCAGGCACAGGGGGAGGCTGGCGAGGCGCTGCGCCTGGCCGGATAGCACGTCGAGTTCCGCCAGGGCGGCCGCGCAGGCGAGCAGGCCGGGCACGTGCGGTGCCACTTCCTGCAGCAGGCCGTCGAACAGGAATCTCTCGCGCGCCAGTGCCCTGTCCTGGGCCGACAATGCCTTGTCCTCGAAGGCCTTCAGCTCCGGTGTGATGTAACGTTCCGCGCTTTTCAGGGTCTGTCGGCGCCGGTAATCGGTGGGAATCTTGTCGGCATGGACGTGGGTGACCTCGATATAGAAGCCGTGGACCTTGTTGTATTCCACCTTGAGGCTGGGAATGCCTGTGCGCGCGCGCTCGCGCGCTTCGAGCTGCAACAGGAAGCTGCCAGCATCACGGGTCAGCGTACGCAGCTCGTCCAGCTCAGCGTCGTAGCCATCGGCAATTACCCCACCTTCGCGCAGCAGGGTGGCGGGCTCTGGCAGCAGGGCGCGTGTCAGCAAATCCAGCATCTGCGGCGGGTAAGCAAGCGCCGCGCGCAATTTGGCCAAATGCGGCTCGTCTTCCGGCAGCAGCGCAACGACATGCGGTAGGCGCTTGAGGCTGTCGCGCAGCCCGGAGAGGTCGCGCGGGCGGGCGTTGTTCAGGGCGATGCGCGCGCAGATGCGCTCTACGTCCGCCAGCCCTTGGAGGGCGCGTGCCAAAGGCGCGTCCAGCCCTTCCTCGGCCAGCCGCCTGATGGCGCCGGTGCGCAGGCTGAGGGCGCCGTGGTCGCGCAGAGGATGGTGCAGCCAATGACGCAACAGGCGCGCGCCCATGGCGGTGGCGCTGTTGTCCAACACCGACAGCAGGGTCGGACCAGCCGCACCGCTGAGGGCTTCGCTGATTTCCAGGTTGCGGCGCGTAGCCGCATCCATGTTCACATAGGTCGCTTCGCGTTCTGCGCGGAGTTGGCCCAGGTGCGGCAGACTGCCTCCCTGCGTGCCACGGACGTACTCGAGAAGGGCGCCGGCGGCAGCCACCCCGGATGGCATGTCTGCGATATCAAAGGCCGCAAGATCGCGGGATCCGAACTGCTCCGCGAGGCTCCGCGAGGCGCGTGAGAAATCGAATTGCCAGGCCGGGAGAAAGCGTCGGGGGGCGGCGCACTGGACGTCGAAACCCTCGGCGAGGAGAACTTCGCTGGGATTGATGCGCGCCAGCAGGGCGGTGAGATCGCGCAGGGTCGTCTCTGTCGCACGGAAATCGCCGGATGCCAACTCGAGCCACGCTGCACCGCACAGACCCGCGCGCTCCGCGGGGGCGACGGCCATGATCCAGACAGTGTGCCGCTCATCCAGGAGGCTGGCGTCGGTGAGGGTGCCCGGGGTAAGGACACGGGTCACCTGACGCTCCACGGGGCCCTTGGTGCTTGCGGGGTCGCCTACCTGCTCGGCGATGACGACGGATTCCCCGGAACGCAGCAGTTTCGCCAGGTATTGTTCGGCGGCATGGTAGGGAACCCCCGCCATGGGGATGGGGCGGCCTGCCGACTGGCCACGCGTGGTAAGAGTGATGCCTAGCAAGCGTGCGGCTTTTTCCGCATCGTCGTAGAACAGCTCGTAGAAATCTCCCATGCGGTAAAACAGCAAACGATCAGGATATTGACCCTTGATCTGCAGATACTGGGCCATCATGGGGGTGTGTTTTTCGGCCTGCGGGCTTGCAGCAATGTCCTTGGGTGTATTCATCTATATCAGCAGATCGTTGCTATCGCGCAGTGGCGTCCGCTCAATGGTTTCCCGAGCAGCGCTCTGGAGACCGGAGTAGGGTCTACGGATTATGATTATTAAAATTTGATTAAATATTGGATTAATCAATAGGGTATTTTAAAGTCCTGTTGCTGGTGTGCCGATTTAGTAAGGTGCCCACAAATCTGCCCGAAAATGATTGATTCGGTTTCCGACCAGAAGGATCACGGCGCTCGCTCCGGGCAGCCTCAGGATGCCGAATTTTATCTCGGTCTGATGCGTGCTTATCTGGACAGTGCCAATGATGGCATCTGTGTCCTCTGCGATGAGCAAAAATTTCTTGTCGCCAACCGGACCATGGCCGAGTGGCTCGGTGAGAGCGAGGAGGCATTGACGGCGCACAACCGACGTGTCCCCGTTGCCGATTTTTTGGGTCCCGAGTCCTCGCAGCAGACCTTTGGCATTCGCTTCCAGGAGGCCATCGGCGGGAAGATGGTGCGTTTCGAGTGCCCTATCCACCCCCCCAAGGGACACCCGCGCTGGGTCGAAATCAGCATGAACCGGGTTGGCGTGGAAAACGGGGACATGGTCATCGCCGTGGTACGCGATGTCACCGAGCAGAAGATGGCGCAATTGCGCATGGAGCAGCAGAACCTGCGCGATGATCTCACGGGTCTGACAAATCGCCGTGGCTTTATGAACCAGCTTGAGCAACTGGTGCAATCGGGCGTCCGGGACAAATGCAGCCACGCTTTGCTGTGTCTGGATCTGGATCAATTTAAACTGGTCAATGACACTTGTGGGCATTCCGCTGGCGATGAATTGCTGCGACAAGTCGCGATCCTGCTCAAGCAGACCGTCGGCGGAAAAGGCGCGGTATGCCGTCTTGGAGGGGACGAATTCGCTGTGCTGCTGGGCGACTGTGGCTCTGCGGAAGCCATGCAAATCGCGGCGCTGATTCAACAGGCATTTGCAGGTTTCAATTTCACATGGCAAGGCCGCGAGTTTGACCTCGCGGCCTGCATCGGGGTGGCGCCGATAGACGACGCCGCCAAGGACAGCCTGACGGCCTTGATGCAGGCGGACGCCGCATGCTATGCGGCCAAGGAAAAAGGCCGCAATCAGGTGGTTCTGTATACCGATAGCGGAAAGTTCACAAAGATACGCGCGGAGATGGATTGGGCCTCGCGCATTAGCCGGTCGCTCGAGCAGAATCGCTTCGCGCTGTATTTCCAGAACATCGTGCCTCTGGGCGAGCAGAGCCGGAACGAGATGCACCATGAAATACTGCTGCGCATGGTGGACGCGGCGGGGCAGGTGGTGGCCCCCGCCAAATTCATGCCGGCGGCCATCAAGTACAACCTGATGACGGCCATAGATCGCTGGGTTATCCGCCATGTCTTCGCTGCCAAGGATACACAGTGGAAGGCGCTGGCGCGGCAGGCGGATGTTGCTGAATTCACGGCGGTAAACCTTTCCGGTGCAAGTCTCAACGATGACTCGTTTTTCGACTTTCTGCAGGAGCAGATACGCGCATACAACGTGCCGCCAAGCGCGGTGTGTTTCGAGATCACGGAAAGCATCGCGGTTAACGATCTTGAGCGCGTGGCTGGCTTCATGGCCGAGTTGAAGAAGCTTGGCTTTAGCTTCGCGCTGGATGATTTTGGCAGCGGGGTGTCGTCGTTCTCCTACCTCAAGGCCTTGCCGGTGGATTTCATAAAAATCGATGGGGGGTTGGTACGAGAGATCGCGCATTCCGCACTGGACCGCCGCATCATCGAATCGATAGTCTTTGTTGCCCGCGAGATGGGCGTGAAAACGATCGCCGAATATGTGGAAAGCCAGGAAATACGCGATTGCCTGAAGGGGATAGGGGTGGATTATGTGCAGGGCTACGCGATCCATTGCCCAGAGCCTCTGGCGGTGGGTGGCCCTCCATGAGGACGTTATCCGCTCACTATTTTCAGCCTGCAGACGCATAGCTGTTTTTTTCGCGTTGTCTGCCGGACTCCGGTAGGGATGTATCGACCGGCGCGTTTCTGTTGTAACCGACCGATCAAGGCGTCAATAGGGGTGCTTGCCATGGTCGACATGGGCAAGCAGGTTGTCCACCGAGGCGTGCATGACGTCGGTGAAGGGTTTGGGGTAGATGCCCAGGGCGAGGACGAGGACGGCGAGCGTGGCGAGGACGCCGAACTCGCGGCCGTCGAGGTCGCGCATTTTCTCCACGGCGGGATTGGTGACGTTACCGAAGACGACGCGCTTGTACATCCACAGAGTGTAGGCGGCGCCGAGGATGAGTGTGAGGCCGGCGGCGAAGGCATACCAGAAATCCACACGCATGGCGGAGAGGATGACCATGAACTCGCCGACGAAGCCGCTGGTGGCGGGCAGGCCGGAGTTGGCCATGGCGAAGAGCATGAAGAAGGCGGCGAATACGGGCATGATTTTGGCCACACCGCCGTAATCGCTGATCTGGCGCGAGTGCAGACGGTCGTACATGATGCCCACACTGATGATCAGGGCGGCGGAGAGCAGGCCGTCCGAGATCATCTGCACCAGACCGCCTTCGATTCCGAGTGGGTTGAACATGAAGAAGCCGAGGGTGACGAAACCCATGTGCGAAATCGACGAATAGGCGATGAGTCTCCGCATATCTGTTTGCGCCAGGGCGACAAGAGCGAGATAGTCAATGGTGACGAAGGCCAATATCGCAACAGGTAATGCAAGAAGATGGCTGGCATTGGGCGCTATTGGAAGCGCGAAGCGAAGCAGACCATAGGCGCCGACATTTCCAACGATGGCTAGAAGCATCACGGTCCCCCCTCTGGGGGCCTCCGCGGAGACGGTGGGCAGCCAGGTATGGACGGGCCACATGGGGACCTTGACGGCGAAGGCGAGGAAGAAGGCGAGGAAGATGAGGACCTGGGCGGTCATGCCCAGGGGGAGGCGGTAGTAGTCGAGGATGCTGAAGCTGC
>JAJXXS010000289.1 GCA_021780975.1 Pseudomonadota bacterium | reverse complement strand
TCCAGGTTGATATTCTTCAGGGCGTGGAACTTGCCGTAGTAGAAGTTGAAGTTGCGCGCGCGGATCTTGGTGCGTGCGGCGGTGCTGCTGCTGGCATCCATGGCTGTGTCGTTCATAGCTTGTGCTTCTGCCGGAAAAGGCTGCGTGCCACGATGCTGAGGGCCAGCACGGCAAAGGTGATGAGAAGAGCGCCTGCCCAGGCCAGATGATGCCAGTCGTCATACGGGCTCATGGCCATCTGGAAGATGGCCACCGGAAGGTTGGCCATGGGGCTGTTCATGTTGACGGACCAGAATTGATTGTTCAGGGCGGTGAAGAGCAGCGGTGCCGTTTCGCCGCTGATGCGCGCCACCGCCAGGAGCACGCCCGTGATGATGCCGGCCTGCGAGGCCTTGAGGGTGACGAAGGTCACGATCTTCCATTGTGGCGCCCCCAGGGCGGCGGATGCCTCGCGCAGGCTGTTGGGCACCAGGCGCAGCATGTTTTCCGTGGTGCGCACGACCACCGGAATGACGATGATCGCGAGCGCGACGGCACCGGCCCAGCCGGAGAAATGCTTCATGCGCACCACCATCAACTCGTATACGAACAGGCCGATGACAATGGAGGGCGCCGACAGCAGGATGTCGTTGATGAAGCGGGTGACGGGAGCCAGCCAGCCGCGCTGCCCGAATTCGGCCAGATAAGTGCCTGCCAGAATGCCGACGGGGGTGCCGATGGCCACCGCGCCCAGAGTCATCATCACGCTGCCAGCGATGGCGTTGAGCAGGCCGCCGGGGCTGCCGGGCGGGGGGGTCATCTGGCTGAAGGTCGGCCAGGTGATGCCGGCGAGCCCCTTTTGCAGCAGGGTGACCAGAATCCATCCCAGCACGCCCAGCCCGACGGCCATGGTGGCCAGCGATGCCAGCATGTTGAAGCGGTTGATGAGGCGGCGGCGCAGGTAGAGGGGAATCATCTCAGGTCTTGGTGCCTTCCTTCTTGGCCAGCTGCAGCAGCATGAGCTTGGAGATGGCCAGCACGACGAAGGTGATGATGAAGAGGATCAGGCCAAGCTCGATGAGGGAAGCGGTATAGAGCTTGCCCTCCGCCTCGGTGAATTCGTTTGCCAGCGCCGCCGAGATGGTCGTTCCCGGCATGAGAAGGGAAAGGTTGAGGTCGTGCGAGTTGCCGATGATGAAGGTGACCGCCATGGTTTCACCCAGCGCGCGTCCCAGCCCCAGCATGATGCCACCCACGACGCCGACCCGCGTGTAGGGCAGCACCACGTTCCAGACCACTTCCCAGGTGGTGGCGCCGACGCCATAGGCGGATTCCTTGAGCATGGGGGGGACCACTTCAAAGACGTCACGCATCACGGCGGCGATGAAGGGAATGATCATGACAGCCAGCACCAGCCCGGCCGAAAGTACGCCTATGCCGATGGGCGGACCGTTGAAGAGTGGCCCGATGAGGGGCAGGGGCCCAAGCCAGGCGGTGATCTTGGGCTCCACCTTTTCCGCGAACACGGGGGCGAAAACGAACAATCCCCACATCCCATAGATGATGCTGGGAATTCCCGCCAGCAATTCGACGGCGATGCCCAGGGGGCGGCGCAGCCAGCGCGGTGCCTGTTCGGTGAGGAAAATGGCGATGCCAAAGCTCAGGGGGATGCCGATGACGAGCGCTATCACCGAAGTCACGAGTGTGCCGACGATGGGGCCTAGTGCGCCGAAGACGTTGTCGACGGGATCCCAGGTCTCGGTGGTGATGAAGCGCCACCCGAACGCGTGGATGGATGGCAGGCTGCCGATGACCAGGGAAGCGACGATGCCCAGCAGGATGAGCAGGACGAGGAGCGCGAAACCGCGGGTGGCCAGGCGGAACAGCATGTCCTGGATTTGCAGGGCGGTCGGGAAGGTGCGCACTTGGGGTCGATCGGCGATTTTCGGTAAGGTTACGGAACTCATGGTGGCCTGGTTCGACCGGGTGCCCCCCAAGGGCAGGCGCGCCCGCAGATAGTTCAGCCGTGCCATTAGGCCCGTGATTTATGACGTTATTATGACAAACTTGTGAAAATCTTGCGCCCCGACTGCCTAGCCTATCAAAGGAGGCCTCCCTGCCGGGGGATATTTGCGGCAGTTTTCGAGAAGCCAGTTCCCTCGCCAGCATGGGAGCATCATGGCGTAGCGAGAAATGCCTTCGCTTTTGCTGGTATTTCTGTGGGGGGCTGGAGTTCGTCAAGGCGGATGCCATCAAACCAGCCCAGAAATGTGTCAGTCATGAGCGGAGTGTGAGCGCTGTCCTGCCGGATCAGGCTGCCTCCAAACAACGCGATGCGGTAGGTCATTCCGCCAGCACCAGCCGTCCTCCGCACATGCCTTCCTTCCCGGGTAGCGGCGGGCCGACGGCGCGCGCGCGCGGGAGCGCCAGCAACAGGGGGTCGCCGCTGCAGCTGAGTTTGTCGTCGGGCAGCAGGAGGGTAGCGCTGGAGAAGGGATGGTGGGCGCGCTCGAAGCGCATGGCCGCGACGAATATCGGTTTTCCCGCAGAGACATAGCCCGAGGCCCAGGCGTACAGCACCAGCCTGCCCTCCTTGCCGCGTACTGCGGCGCGCCGGATGAGGGTCAGGCGGGGTGCGCGGCCGTCGTTGAGCATGGGCATGACGGGCAGGGCGAGGACATCGCCGGCAACCTGCAACAACGTGGCTGGACGGAAGGAATCCCAGGAAGGCGGCTGCTGCCAGCCCTGTCGTTCCAGCGCTGTTTCCAGGCTGGCAGCGTCGCCGCGCCATTGCAGCAGGATGGGCTCCTCTCGGGCTCCTACCAGGTCGATGCGATAAAGGGGAAGCTGGTGCCAGCCAGCGGCGCGCCAGGGGGCGCCGAGTTCCGTTTCGTGCGCATGCTGCGCTTTGAGGGTGTCCAGGCGCGCACCCAGGGTGGCGGGCACGTGCCAGGTCCCCAGCAGCAGCAGGGTCGCCAGGACGATGCCGGCGAAGGCGCGCGGATGTATGGTCAGCGGGGGGAGGGGCGCGACCAGCAGGCCCAGTGCCAGGCTCATCGCCAGCCCGAACGCCAGCCCCGCCAGCACGTCGCTGGGCCAGTGGACCTGAAGGTAGATGCGCGCGAGCGCGATGAGGCCCACCAGCAGCATGAGGGGGGCGAGCCAGAAGCGGGCGCGGCGCCAGCCCAGGCTCTGCAGCAGCAGGCTGCCTGTCATGCCGTAGAGGCTGGCGGCAAAGGTGGCATGGCCGCTGGGGTAGGCGTCCAGGCCCACACCGTGCGGCCGCGCCAGGGCGAGGCCGTTCTTGAAGAGGGTGACGAAAAGCCAGGCGAGGCCGAGGCCGGCAAGGAAATATCCGCTTACGCGGCCTTGCCGATGCAGCAGCAGCCAGACGATGGCGACGGCGGCCACCCCCAGGGCCACGGGCGCGTCGCCCAGCGCACTGAAGGCGAGCATGAGGGCGTCGGTCCAGGGCGTGCGCAGGAGGCCGGCGGCGTGGCTCAGCGCCTGATTCATGGCGAGGGTTTGCTGTTGCAGCACCGCCTGGCTCAGCCAGGCAACCAGCGCGAGCAGCGCGGTCAGGGCGAGCGCGCCGACGGCGGCGAGCCGTGACGGCGCGAGGTCGGGGGCTGTCAGCCAGCGTGCGAGGCTGGCCCAGGAACCTTGGCGACCCTCGGCCCAGCGTTCCAGCGGACCGCCAGCCCAGCCGTACAGGCGGCGCGAGAAGGCGAAGGCGACGCGCAACAGCCAGTCCAACAGCACGGTCAGCAGCAGCAATGCAAACAGGAGCACCACCAGCCGCGCGCTGATGTCACCCAGGCGCGCCAGGGCGGCGCCCGCCAGCGCGCCGGGCAGGATATGCGCCGGCGACCATAACAGGGCGGAAAGGATATTGACCACATAGAAACGTGCAGGCGGCATGTTGAGCATGCCGGCCACCGCCGGCACGACGGAACGCAGCACGGGGAAGAATCTCCCCAGCACCACGCTCATGGCACCTTTTTCCCGGAAATAGGCCTCCCCCTGGCGCAGCCACTCGGGATGGCGCGAGAAGGGCCACAGGGAGCGCAGGGTCTCGTGGTAGCGGCGCCCTAGCCAGTAGGAGAGGCCATCTCCGGCGATGGCGCCGAGCGCGGCCCAGATCAGGATGGGCCACAGCGCCAGATGACCCAGTCCCACCAGGGCGCCGATGCCGATGAGGATGGAGGTTCCCGGCACCAGCAGACCGACGAGGGCGATGGCCTCCGCCATCGCCGTAAGGAAGGCAATGGCGCCGGCCCAGTGCGGGTGCAGGGAGACGAAGGCGGTGAACTGATGGACCCAGTGCTGGATGTCCATGGTCCGCCGGCGAAATCAGGGCTTGCCGATGACGCGCAGGAGCGTGCCGTGGCCGAGCCACTGATGCAACAGGGCCATGAAGACATGGCCTCCCAGGTAAGCCCACATCAGATTCGCCAGGGTGCTGTGAAACTCGCCAATCTGATGCGGCAGGCTGCCCGTGTGGCCGAGGATTTCGGTCAAGAGCCAGTAGAGGCCGCCGCTCGCGCTCATGCCGATGGCGGCAAGCAGGCCGAGGCCATGGATGGCGGAAGCGAAATCCGCCGTGGCGTCAGGCTCCGGCAGGCGGCGGTGCCATAACCCGCGCAGCACTGCCGCGAACTGGCCAAGCGCGCGCGCGCGTGCGGCCCCGAACCAGGGGAATAGCTGCCGCGCCGGGGTATCGACGCGGCGCACGGCGATCCAGAAGACGAATGCCGCCACCAGTGCGAGGCTGGCCAGTCCCAGCACTTCGTGCAGTTGGAACAGGGTGCTGTGGGGTTCGCCACGGTGCGGCGGGTGCATGAGGGCGCCGATGGCCAGTTGCGCGGTGACCAGGAGGGCGACCAGATTGTGGAGGATTTGCGTGCGTCGGTGGAAGGCTGGCTGTGTCGTCATCGTCGCGATCTGGGCGTTGATGTTAAATGGAGGGGCGGATTATCGTGCAACTGGCTTAGGGTTCCCTTAGTGTCCTGCCGCGCTCCGCGTGGCGGACGCAGACCGCTAGGCTGCGTAGCCGCGCGGATTCTGCGACTGCCAGCGCCAGGCGTCCTGGCACATGTCGTCCAGCGATTTTTCCGCCTGCCAGCCCAGCAACTGGCGAGCGCGAGCGGGGTCGGCATAGCAGGTGGCAACATCGCCGGGTCTGCGGGCGACGATACGGTAGGGCACTTCGCGTCCGCTGGCGTGCGCGAAGGCGGCCACCATTTCCAGCACCGAGTAGCCGCGCCCGGTGCCCAGGTTCACGGTCAGAATCGGCTCGGCATCGGGCTTTCCCAGCGCCGTCAGGGCGGCGAGGTGGCCGCGCGCAAGATCGACGACATGGATGTAGTCGCGTACCCCCGTGCCGTCCGGAGTGGCGTAGTCGTCGCCGAAAACCTGCAGAAAAGGCCGCAGGCCCACGGCCACCTGGCTGACATAGGGCATGAGGTTGTTGGGGATGCCCTGCGGATCCTCGCCGATGAGGCCGGATGCGTGCGCCCCCACAGGGTTGAAGTAGCGCAGCAGGGCGATGCGCCAGGCGGAATCGGCCAGTGCGGTATCGCGCAGGATGTCCTCGATCATGAGCTTGCTGCGCCCATAGGGGTTGGTCGCGGAGAGGGGGAAATCCTCGCTGATCGGCACGCTCTTGGGGTCGCCATACACCGTGGCCGAGGAAGAAAACACCAGCGTCCTGACGTTGGCGCGCTGCATGGCGTCGAACAGCGCGATGCCGCCGCTCACATTGTTTTCGTAGTAGCGCAGCGGCTGCGCGACCGATTCGCCCACCGCCTTGAGGCCGGCGAAGTGGATGACCGCCCTGAGGGGATATTCGCGGAACAGGTAATCTAGCAGGCGCTGGTCGCGCACGTCGCCTTCGACAAATTCCGCCTGCCGGCCGGTGATGCGCGCGATGCGCTGCAGCACCATCGGCTTGCTGTTGGAAAGATTGTCGAGGATGAGCACCTGCTGGCCAGCTTCCAGCAACTGCACCACGGTATGGGAGCCGATGTAACCGGCGCCGCCGGTAACCAGTATCATGTCGCGCCTCGTTGAATTGAGCAGGGGAGGATGCCGGGAATGCTGGGAGCCGTTAGCGCCTTGCAGGGCGCTGCCGCGCCAGCAGGAGGGGAGCGGATGATGTTTCCCGGGCTTCGCATTGCATAGGCGCGCCATGCGTCGCGAAACGCCGAAAACCTGTCCGCGCTTCCCCTTGGCTGGCCATCATCGCTCCAGGCCGCAAGGCTTCCAGCGCCTGGCTTGTTCGCAAGTGTAGCGGGGTTTTTGCCCGAGCGCTGAAAAATGAGGGTGGCCGCCGCCTCGGGTAAAATGGCGCTTTCCGCCGTTCCACTCGCCCATGGCCCATATCCTCTACCTGCGCGGCGGCACCGCGCTGTCACCGTTCCGCATCGAGAAGATCCGCGCTCAGGCGGCGCGCAACGGCACCGCCCTGGGGCGCGTGCATACCCACTACTGGCATTTCGTGGAAGTGCGCGAGGAACTGGACAGCCGCGAGCAGGAAATCCTGGAGACGGCGCTGGACTATGCGCCGGCGCCGGAGCCGCCAGGCTACGACGGCACCGCGCTGGTGGTGGTGCCGCGCCTCGGCACGGTGTCGCCGTGGTCGTCCAAGGCCACCGACATCCTGCACAACTGCGGTCTTGGCAAGGTGGTGCGCGCTGAGCGCGGCATTGCGTATCTGCTGGAGAACCCGTCCGGCGAGTTTTTCGCGGGGGAGGAACTGGAGCGGCTCTTGCCCGCCCTGCACGACCGCATGACCGAGAGCGTGCTGCAGTCGCCGCAGGATGCTGCGGCGCTGTTCCAGCACCTGGAGCCCAAGCTTTATGCCGAGGTGGACGTGATGGCGGGGGGACGGCCGGCGCTGGCGGCTGCCAATCGCGAGTTCGGCCTCGCCCTGTCGGACGACGAGATCGATTACCTGGTGGAGAACTTCCAGCGCCTGGGGCGCAATCCCACGGACGTTGAGCTGATGATGTTCGCCCAGGCCAATTCCGAGCATTGCCGCCACAAGATTTTCAACGCCGCCTGGGTCATCGATGGCGCGCCGCAGGCAACCAGCCTGTTCTCCATGATACGCGCCACCCACGCGGCCCACCCCCGCGGCACGCTGTCCGCCTACGAAGACAACGCGTCGGTGATCGAGGGCGCAGAGATCGAGCGCTTCTACCCGGGCGCCGATGGGGCCTATGGCTATGCGTGCGAGGCCACCCACATATTGATGAAGGTGGAGACGCACAACCACCCTACCGCCATCGCGCCGTTTCCGGGCGCGGCGACCGGCGCCGGTGGGGAGATACGCGACGAGGGTGCGACCGGGCGCGGCTCCAAGCCGAAGGCCGGGCTGGCGGGCTTTTCCGTCTCCAACCTCAATATCCCCGGCTGGCCGCAGCCCTGGGAGGCGCAGCCGTATGGACGGCCCGGGCGCATCGTTTCGGCGCTCGATATCATGATCGAGGGCCCCATCGGCGCGGCCGCGTTCAACAACGAATTCGGCCGCCCCAATCTCGCCGGCTATTTCCGCACCTTCGAGGAAACCTTCAATGGCGAGCGGCGCGGCTACCACAAGCCCATCATGCTCGCTGGCGGCGTGGGCAGCATAAGCGCCGATCACGTGCACAAGCAGCCCTTGCCGGCCGGCGCCTTGCTCATCCAGCTCGGCGGCCCGGGCCTGCTCATCGGCCTCGGTGGCGGTGCGGCCTCCAGCATGAGCACGGGAGCCAACACCGAAGACCTCGACTTCGATTCGGTGCAGCGCGGCAACCCGGAGATGCAGCGGCGCGCCCAGGAGGTCATCGATCGCTGCTGGCAGCAGGGCGCCGACAACCCCATTCTTTCCATCCATGACGTCGGCGCCGGCGGCTTGTCCAACGCCTTGCCGGAACTGGTGCACGGCGGCGGGCGCGGCGGGCGCTTCGAATTGCGCGCAGTTCCTCTCGAAGCCAGCGGCATGTCGCCGCGCGAGATCTGGTGCAACGAGGCGCAGGAACGCTATGTGCTGGCCATCACGCCGGAGCGCCTGGCGGACTTCGAGGCGTACTGCCGGCGCGAGCGCTGCCCCTATGCAGTGCTCGGGGAGGCCACCGCGGAAGGTCTGCTGCAGGTGAGCGACAGCCATTTCCACAACTGGCCTGTGAACGTGCCGCTGGAGGTGATTCTCGGCAAGCCGCCGAAAATGACGCGCCAGGTCGAGCATGTGCCGTCAGAGCGGTCGCCCCTGCAGCTGGCCGGCATCGACCTCAAGGAAGCGGCGCTGCGCGTGCTGCGCATGCCGGGCGTGGCGTCCAAGCAGTTCCTCATCAGCATCGGCGATCGCAGCGTCGGCGGCCTCACCGCGCGCGACCAGAACGTCGGTCCCTGGCAGGTGCCGGTGGCCGACTGCGCCATCACCGTGATGGGCTACAAGACCTTGCAGGGCGAAGCCTTTGCGCTCGGCGAGAAAGCCCCGCTGGCGTTGCTGGACGCACCTGCCGCAGGGCGCATGGCTGTGGCGGAGGCGCTGACCAATCTGGCAGCGGCGAGCGTGGACAGCCTCGCCGAGATCAAGCTGTCCGCCAACTGGATGGCGCCTGCCGGCCATCCCGGCGAGGATGCCGACCTGTACGACACGGTGGAGGCGGTATCGCGCTATTGCCAGGAGCTGGGCATCAGCATCCCCGTGGGCAAGGATTCCATGAGCATGAAAACCGTGTGGCGCGAGGCAGGCCAGGACAAGGCGGTCATTGCTCCGATTTCCCTGGTGGTTTCCGCGTTCGCCCGCACCCCTGACGCGGCGCGCCATCTCACCCCGCAACTGCGCACCGATGCGGGCGACACCGATCTGATCCTCATCGACCTGGGGCTGGGTAAGAATCGCCTTGGCGCCTCCAGCTTCGCCCAGGCTTACAAGCAGGTGGGCGATAGCTGTCCCGATGCGCCGGACGCCGCGCGCATGCAGGCGTTTTTCACTACCCTGCAGATGCTGCAGCGCGAGGGTCGCATACTGGCCTATCACGACCGCTCGGACGGCGGGCTCTTTGCCTGCCTTGCGGAGATGGCGTTTGCCGGCCGCTGCGGCGTGGACCTCGATGTCGATGAGCTGTGCTACGACAAGATCCGCCTGGATGTGGAGGAGGCCGGCGAGGCGGAGCCCGAGGTCAACCCCGGCACCTACAGCGAGAGGCTCTTCAGCGTCCTCTTCAACGAGGAGGCAGGCGCCGTGCTGCAGGTGCGTCGTCGCGACACGCCTGCGGTGATGGCCGCGTTCTTCGGCGCCGGTCTGCGCTCCGAATTCCATATTGTCGGCACCCTCAATGCTCTGGACATCCTGCGCGTCTTCCGCCTCGATGCCTGCGTGTACGAGGAGCGGCGCACGGTGCTCCAGGCGGCATGGACCGAAACCAGCTACCAGGTGGCGCGCCTGCGCGACAACCCCGCATGCGCGGAGCAGGAATACGCGCGTCAGGCGGAGGCCAACGATCCCGGGCTCGCATGCGCGCTGAGCTTCGATCCCGCCGCCGACGTGGCGGCGCCCTACGTGGGGCGCGGCGCGCGTCCGCGCGTGGCGATCCTGCGGGAGCAGGGCGTCAACGGCCATGTCGAGATGGCGGCAGCTTTTGAGCGCGCCGGCTTTGCCGCGCACGATGTGCACATGAGCGACATCCTGAGCGGGCACACGCGCCTCGCCGATTTTCACGGCATGGCCGCGTGCGGCGGATTCTCCTACGGCGACGTGCTGGGCGCCGGTGGCGGCTGGGCCAAATCCATCCTCTTCAACGCCCAGGCGCGTGACGAGTTTGCCGCCTTCTTCGCGCGCACCGATACCTTCGCCCTGGGCGTATGCAACGGCTGCCAGATGATGAGTCAGCTGCACGAACTGATTCCTGGCGCCGAGGCCTGGCCGCGCTTCGAGCGCAACCTGTCGGAACAGTTCGAGGCGCGCTTCGTGATGGTGGAGGTGCTGCATTCGCCGTCCCTTTTCTTCGCCGGCATGCAGGGATCGCGTCTGCCCATCGTCGTGTCTCACGGCGAGGGCCGGGTGGCTTACCGCGAGCCGGCACATGCCGGCGCGGCCATCGCGGCGCTGCGCTATGTCGATCACCATGGAAGACCGACCGAGGTCTATCCTCTCAATCCCAACGGTTCGGCGGGAGGCGCCACCGCCTTCACCACGGCCGACGGACGCTTCACCATCCTCATGCCGCATCCCGAGCGCGCCTTCCGCGCGGTGCAGCTGTCGTGGCGGCCCGACGGACTGGGCGAAGACGGCCCCTGGCTGCGCATGTTCCGCAATGCGCGCGCCTGGCTCGGCTGAGAGGTTGCAAAAATGCGAAAATCACCCGTTGCCCGCTCGACCTCACATGCCATGAATGCCCCCTTGGAACTTCTTACCGATGATCAACTGCGCGCCCAGGTGAAGCTCCTGGGGCAACTCCTGGGCGAGGTGCTCGTCGAGCATGCGGGCGAGGAGGTGTTCGAGGCGGTCGAGGCCTTGCGGCGCGGTTTTGCCGATCTCCACCAGCAGGAGGATGAGGCGCGTCGCGCTGAGCTCATGGCCCTCATCGATGCCCTGCCGGCGGAAAAGCTGGAGCTCGTGGTGCGCGCCTTTTCCGCCTATTTCAAGCTCGTCAACGTGGCGGAAGAAAGCTATGCGCATCGCAATCGCCGCCGCCTGCTGACGCATGGCGTGGGCCTCTGGGAGGGGTCGTTCGAACGCACCCTGGCAGCTCTCAAGGAGGAGGGGTTGTCGGCGAGTACGCTGGAGGCATTGCTGCAGCGCTCGAGCTACATGCCGGTGTTCACTGCGCATCCCACGGAGGCGCGCCGACGCGCCGTGATGGAAGGGATGCGGCGCATCTTCCTGCTGTGCGACCGCCTGAACGATCCCACGCTGGGCCAGGACGGCCGCGCCGAAACTGAATACCAACTGGCGGCCGAGATCCAGGTGCTGTGGCGCACCGATGAGATCCGCTCCGCCAAACTCGAGGTCCAGGACGAGGTGCGCAACGGGCTGTATTACGTCAAGGAAAGCCTGTTCGAGGCGGTGCCGCAGGCCTACCACTTTCTTGAAAAGGCCGTACGCAAGCATTACGGCACGGACGCCGCCGGCGAGCCGGTGGTGACCGTACCCAGCTTCGTCCGCTTCGGGTCTTGGATCGGCGGGGACAGGGACGGCAACCCTTATGTCACGGCCGAAATCACCGAATGGACCGTGCATACCCACATGCGTACGGCGCTGGAGGAATATGTGGGGCGGGTGCTCGAACTGCGCCAGACGCTCACTCACAGCTTGAACTGGTGCCACCTGACGGCGTCATTCAAGAAGCGCCTGAAATATTACGAGAGCGAATATGCCGAACAGGTGTACCGCGGCTCCGCAACGCGCCTGTATGCCAGCGAGCCCTATCGGCGCATGGCCGGCTTCATGCTCGCGCGTCTGGAGGCAAACCTTTCCTACGTGAACCAGTGCCTGGCCGGCATGCCGGCCATCCGCAGTCAGCTGGCGTACGCCGAGGCGGAGGAATTTTTGCGCGACCTGCACCTGTTGCGGGACTCCCTGGCGGCGGACGGTGACCGCATCATCGCCAACCAGGAGTTGCGCAAGCTGATCCGTCTGGTCGAGAGTTTCGGTTTTCATCTTCTGCAACTCGACATCCGTCAGGAATCCACCGTGCATACCCGCGCCGTGGCCGCGCTGCTTGGTCTGATCGATCCAGACTACGACTATGCGGGGGCGAGCGAGGACGCACGCCAGGCCCGCCTCTCCGCCTGGATCGCGCACATCGATCCCATCAGCTTCGACGAGGGTGGGCTCGACGAAGAGGCGCGCGAGACGCTGGAAGTGTTCCGCCGCGTGGCGAAGCTGCGTGCCGAAGTCGGCGCAGACACGTTTGGCGCCTATGTCATCTCCATGACCCATGCGGCGTCCCATGTCCTGGAGGTGCTGTTCCTGGGGCGCCTGGTGGGTTTGTGCGGCTACAGTGGCGGCGACTGGTACTGCCATCTGATGGTGGCGCCACTGTTCGAGACCATCGAGGATTTGCGCCGCAGCGATGCCATCCTGCAGGAGCTTTTCAGCAACAAGGTCTATCGCGCGCTGCTGGCGGCCAACGGCAACCGCCAGGAGGTGATGCTGGGCTATTCCGATTCCTGCAAGGACGGTGGCATCCTCGCCTCGACGTGGAATCTCTATCAGGCGCAGCTATCCATCATCGCCTTGACACGCTCGCATGGCATCGAATGCCGCCTGTTTCATGGCCGCGGCGGCACCGTGGGACGCGGTGGCGGCCCGACCCACGAGGCCATCTTGTCGCAGCCGCCCGGCACGGTGAACGGCGAGATCAAGTTCACCGAGCAGGGCGAGATGCTCTATTACAAGTACAGCAATCCGGAGACCGCCGCCTACGAGATCGGCATGGGGGCGACAGGCCTCATCAAGGCGAGCCGCACGGCCCTGGCCCATGGCCGCGTGGATTATCCGCAGGGCTATCTGGACCTCATGGCCCGCCTTGCCCAGAGCGGGGAGGTCGCCTACCGCCGCATGACCGAGCACACCCCCCATTTCCTCGACTATTTCTACGATGCCACGCCGGTATCGGAAATCGGTTCGCTCAATATCGGCTCGCGCCCTTCGCACCGCAAGAAGGCCGACCGCTCGATGGGCTCGATACGCGCCATCCCCTGGGTGTTCGGCTGGGCGCAGTCGCGCCATACGCTCCCGGCCTGGTACGGCATCGGCACCGCGCTGAGGGAGGCGGGCGAGGCGCAGCTGCCGCTGCTGCAGGAGATGTACGCCCGCTGGCCCTTCTTCCGTGCCCTGCTGTCCAACGTGCAGATGTCGCTGGCCAAGGCCGACATGGAGATTGCCGGCGAGTACGCACGGCTGTCCAGGGCGGAAAACGCCGGCGACATCTATGCGGCCATCGCGGCGGAATTCGCCGCCACGGTGGCGTGGGTCAAGCGCGTCGCCGGTAGCGATAACCTGCTGGCGGAGAATCCGGCGCTGGCGGTGTCGCTGGCGCGGCGCAAGCCCTACATGGACCCGCTCAACCACATCCAGGTGCGCCTGTTGGAGCGCTACCGCGACGCCAGCCGGACGGAGCGGGAAAGGGAGGCTTGGCTGCTGTCGCTCAAGCGCTCCATCAACGCCATCGCCAACGGTATGCGTAATACCGGCTAGCCTGGGCCAGCTAATTCCATAGCTGGCGCGGATTTGTGGGTATTGGCGAAATGGTGCGGTGCCGGAAGAGGGCTCAATAGGCACCCAGGCAGACCCCGCTTTCCGGAATTACCTCAGCGCGCCCGCGGGGTCTTTTGACGTTCTGCGGGGCGCGCGTTGGCCTGTGGCGCAACAGTGGCGTCGGCATCGGCATTCCGCGTTTACATAATATTTACGCCCGCACCAACCATCTTTTCGAAAAATATTCGCACGGCTGGCTAAGCTGAAAATCCGTGTGACTGTCGGGAAGGATGTCATGGATGCCGTCTATCTGCTGCTGGTCGTCGTCTTGTTTGCATTGACGGCAGCCCTCATCCCTTTCTGCGAGCGCTTGATGGAAAGGAAATGAGATGAACATGTTTTACCTGGTGGGCGGATTGGCGGCGCTGGCGTTGCTGGTCTATCTGCTCTATGCCCTGTTCCGTGCCGAGGAGTTCTGATGACAACCGACTTCTTCGTGCTGCTGGCGGTCTTCCTGGCGGCACTGCTGGCGACCGTCAGGCCCTTGGGGCGTTATTTCGCCTGGATCATGGAGGGCCGTCCGGCGTGGAAGCCGATCGCCGCCATTGAAGCGCGACTGCTGCGGCTATGCGGGGTGGACGACAGCGAGATGGACTGGCGCCACTATGCGCTGACCCTGCTCATCTTCAGCCTGATCGGCACCCTCGTGGTCTATGCGCTGCAGCGCCTGCAGGTCTGGCTGCCGCTCAATCCTCAGCACTTCGGCGCCGTGAGCCCGGATTCGAGCTTCAATACCGCGATCAGTTTTGTCACCAACACCAACTGGCAGGGCTATGCAGGCGAGTCGACGATGAGTTACCTGACCCAGATGCTCGGCCTCGCAGTTCAGAACTTCCTGTCCGCCGCCTCCGGCATCGCCGTGGCTTTTGTCCTCATCCGCGCCTTCGCACGCCACAGCACCCAGCTGCTCGGCAACTTCTGGAAGGATATGTACCGCATCACCATGTACGCCCTGCTGCCCATCTCTTTCGTGTTGGCGCTGGCGCTGGTGAGTCAGGGCGTGATCCAGAACTTTTCCGCCTACCAGAATGTCACCACGCTCGAGCCGAACAGCTACGCCACGCCCAAGCTCGACGGGACTGGACAACCCATCAAGGGGACCGATGGGCAAGTCATCACCGAAACCGTCGTGGTGCCGCAGCAAAAGATCGCCATGGGTCCGGTGGCCTCGCAGGAAGCCATCAAGGAGCTAGGTACAAATGGCGGGGGATTCTTCAATGCGAATTCTGCGCACCCTTACGAGAATCCCAACGCGCTCACCAATTTCCTGGAAATGCTCGCCGTGCTGCTGATCCCTGCGGCGCTGGTTTATACCTTCGGCTATGCGGTCGGTGACACCCGCCAAGGCTGGGCGCTGCTTGCGGCCATGGTGCTGGTCTTCGCCGTCGCGGTCATCTTCCTCGCCGCGGCCGAGCATCATGGCAATCCGGCCATGAACGCCCTGGGGGTGGACCAGGCGCACACGGCCCTGCAGTCGGGCGGCAACATGGAGGGCAAAGAAACGCGTTTCGGCATCGCTGCCTCCGTGCTGTTCGACGCCGTGACCACCGCCACCTCCTGCGGCGCGGTGAATTCCATGATCGACTCCTACACGCCGCTGGGTGGCATGGTGCCGATGGCCCTGATTCAACTCGGCGAGACCATCTTCGGGGGCGTCGGCTCGGGCCTGACCGGCATGCTGGTGTTTGCGCTGGTGGCGGTATTCATCGGTGGCCTGATGGTGGGCCGCACACCTGAATATGTGGGCAAAAAGGTCGAGGCCTTCGACATGAAGATGGTGTCGATCGCCGTGCTGCTCATGCCCATTCTAGTCCTGGTCGGGACGGCTTTCTCAGCCGTGCTGGCAGCGGGCCTTGCGGGCCTGGCCAACCCCGGTGCGCATGGATTTTCCGAGATGCTCTATTCCCTTAGCTCGGCGGCCAACAACAACGGCAGCGCCTTCGCCGGCCTGTCCGCCAACACGCCCTTCTACAACGTCCTGCTCGGGGTGGCGATGTTGCTCGGCAGGTTCGCGGTCATCGTGCCCATCCTGGCTCTGGCTGGTTCGCTCGCTGCCAAGAGGCGCGTTCCACAAGGTGGCGGCACCATGCCCACCCACGGGCTGCTTTTCATCAGCCTGCTCATCGGCACTCTGCTGCTGGTCGGCGCGCTCAATTTCTTCCCCGCCTGGGCGCTGGGCCCGATCGTTGAGCACCTGAGCCCGCTGGTCAGCCATTGAAGGACACGTAACCATGACGCGCAAGACGCTCACCCTGTTTGACCGCAGCCTGGTCAGGCCCGCCCTGCTGGAATCCCTGCGCAAGCTGGATCCCCGCGTACAGTGGCGCAACCCGGTGATGTTCATTGTCTACGTCGGCAGCCTGTTCACCAGCGCACTGTGGGTGCAGGCGCTGGGGGGCCGGGGCGAGGCGCCCGCATGGTTCATTGGCGCCGTGGCGCTGTGGTTGTGGTTCACTGTGCTGTTCGCCAACTTTGCCGAAGCGCTGGCCGAGAGTCGTGCCCGCGCCCAGGCGGCTTCGCTGCGCGGCATGAAGAAAGCCGTCATGGCAAAGAAACTCGAAGACGCGCGCCGGGGGCCATGGACGGTGATACCTGGCGACAGCCTGCGCCGCGATGACCTCGTGCTGGTCGAGGCGGGCGACTTCGTGCCATGCGATGGCCAGGTGATCGAGGGCGTGGCCTCGGTGGACGAAAGCGCCATCACGGGAGAATCGGCCCCGGTCATCCGTGAATCCGGCGGCGACTTCTCGGCGGTCACCGGCGGCACGCGGGTGCTGTCCGACTGGGTGATCGTGCGCTGTACCACCAATCCGGGAGAGTCTTTCCTCGACCGCATGATTGCCCTGGTCGAGGGCGCCAAGCGGCGCAAGACCCCCAATGAAATCGCCCTGACCATCCTGCTGGTGGCCCTGACCCTGGTCTTTCTGTTGGTGACCGCGACGTTGCTGCCATTCTCTATCTACGCGGTGAAGGCGGCCCATGCCGGCGTACCCGTCACCCTCACGGTGTTGGTGGCATTGCTGGTATGCCTGATCCCCACCACCATCGGTGGCTTGCTGTCGGCCATCGGCGTGGCGGGTATGGGGCGCATGCTGCTGGCCAATGTGGTGGCGACGTCGGGCCGCGCCATCGAAGCGGCCGGTGACGTGGACGTGCTGCTCCTGGACAAGACCGGCACCATCACCCTGGGCAACCGCCAGGCCAGCATCTTTCTGCCGGCGCCGCGCGTCGATGAAAAGGAATTGGCTGATGCCGCCCAGCTCGCTTCGTTGGCGGACGAAACGCCCGAGGGGCGCAGCATCGTGGTGCTGGCCAAGCAGTTCGCCCTGCGCGAGCGCCAGGTGCACGAACTGGAGGCGAGCTTCGTGGCCTTCTCGGCGCACACGCGCATGAGCGGTGTGGACCTGCCGCAGCGCCAGATACGCAAGGGTGCCGCCGATGCAATGCGGGCCTGGATGGAAAGCCAGGGCGGCAGCTACCCGGACGCTGTGGTGCACACGGTAGATACGGTGTCGCGGCGCGGCAGCACCCCGCTGGTGGTGGCCGAAGTCACCGAGGGCAAAGCGCGGGTGTTGGGCGTGGTCGAACTGAAGGACATCGTCAAGGGCGGCATCAAGGAGCGTTTCGCCCAGCTGCGCCGCATGGGCATACGCACCGTGATGATCACGGGCGACAACCACCTGACGGCGGCGGCCATCGCCGCCGAGGCCGGCGTGGACGACTTTCTCGCCGAAGCCACCCCGGAGAACAAGCTCGAATTGATCCGCAAGACCCAGGCCGAGGGCCGCCTGGTGGCCATGACCGGAGACGGCACCAACGACGCGCCGGCCCTGGCGCAGGCCGATGTGGCGGTGGCCATGCACAGCGGCACCCAGGCGGCCAAGGAGGCGGGCAACATGGTGGACCTGGACTCCAACCCCACCAAGCTCATCGAAGTGGTGGAGATCGGCAAGCAGATGCTGATGACGCGCGGTGCGCTCACCACCTTCAGCATCGCCAACGATGTCGCCAAATACTTCGCCATCCTTCCCGCCGCCTTTGTCGCCACGTATCCGCAACTGGGCGCGCTGAACATCATGCACCTGACGTCGCCCGACTCGGCGATACTCTCGGCAGTGATCTTCAACGCCCTGATCATCGTCTCCCTGATCCCGCTGGCGCTCAGGGGCGTGCGTTACCAAGCCCTGGGGGCCGACGTGGTGCTGGCGCGCAATCTGCTGATCTATGGGCTGGGCGGGGTCGTGGTGCCTTTCATCGGCATCAAGCTCATCGACCTTCTGCTGACCGCCATGGGCTTGTATTGAACCCACCGCACGAGGAATCCCGATGAAGCACTTGCGCCCCGCACTCAGCCTGTTCTTGCTGTTCACCCTCATCACCGGCCTGATCTATCCGCTCGCCGTCACGGGCTTGGCCCAGGTGTTGTTTCCCTGGCAGGCCAACGGTTCGCTGCTGGCGGTGGACGGCCGCCCGGTGGGGTCGGCATTGATCGGCCAGAGCTTCACTTCGCCCGGCGAATTCTGGGGGCGGCCGTCCGCCACCTCGCCTTACCCAGACAATGCGCAGGCGTCCAGCGGCTCCAATCTCGGCCCCACCAACCCCGCGCTGATCGATGCCGTGAAGGCCCGCATTGCCGCGCTCAAGGCGGCGGACCCGGACAACCATGCACCGATCCCGGTCGATCTGGTCACCGCCTCGGGCAGCGGACTCGATCCGCAGATCTCTCTCGCCGCAGCCTACTATCAGGCGCCCAGGGTGGCGCGCGCCCGGCAGCTGCCACTGGCCGACGTCAAAGCCCTGATCGAGAAAACGGCTCATCGACCGTGGTTGCATCTATTCGGTACGCCACGGGTCAATGTGGTCGAATTGAACCTTGCCCTGAACGCGCTCGGCGCGAAACACATTGACTGACCCTGATCAGCGCCCCTCCCCCGATGCCCTGCTCGCGCAGGTTCAGCAAGAAGAAGCCCAGGCCAAGCGCGGCAAGCTGAAGATCTTCTTCGGCGCCTGCGCCGGCGTCGGCAAGACCTATGGCATGCTGTCGGCCGCGCGCCAGCTACGCGATCAGGGGCGCGATGTGGTGGTGGGCGTGGTCGAGACGCACGGCCGTAGCGAAACGGCGGCATTGCTCGCCGGCCTGGAGATGCTTCCCTTGCGTGAGACGTCCTATCGCGGCAATACGTTGCGCGAGTTCGACCTGGATGGAGCGCTGCAACGCCACCCCGAAGTCATCCTGGTGGACGAGCTGGCGCACAGCAATGCGCCCGGCGCGCGCCACCTCAAGCGCTGGCAGGATGTGGCGGAGCTGCTCGATGCCGGCATCGATGTCTACACGACCCTCAATGTCCAGCACCTCGAGAGCCTCAACGACGTGGTCGGCGGCGTCACCGGCATCCGGGTGCAGGAAACCGTGCCCGACCGCGTGTTCGACCATTCCGAGGAGGTCCTGCTGGTGGACCTGCCGCCGGATGACTTGTTGATCCGGCTCAAGCGCGGGCAGGTCTATGTGCCGGAACAGGCGCGTCATGCCGCGGATAATTTTTTCCGCAAAGGTAATCTGGTGGCTTTGCGCGAGCTGGCGCTGCGGCGCACAGCCGAGCGCGTCGACGAGCAGATGCAGGGGGTGCGCCGCACAGCCTTCCAAAGCCCTGTATGGCAGACCGGCGACAGCCTGCTCGCCTGTGTGGGGCCCGAGGACAGCGATGGCCGCGTCGTGCGGGTGGCCGCCCGCATGGCTGCGCGACGCCAGGCCGAGTGGCACTGCGTCTACGTCGAGACGCCCAGCCTGGAGCGCCTGCCGCATCCGCGTCGCGAGGCGGTACTCGCCACGTTGAAACTTGCCGAGCAGCTGGGTGCGGAAACCGCGGTTCTCGCAGCACGGGATGCCCCTGCCGCGGCGCTGGATTATGCGCGCCAGCACAACCTCGGCCGCATCGTGCTGGGGCGCGGGCCGCACAGCGGGCGCTGGAGCTGGCAGTCCTTCATGCGCCGGCTGGGGCAACTCGCCAGTGACGTGGACATACTCACTGTTGCACGCCAGGCGTCTGCTGCCGCGCCGCAGACACGGGGCGTAGCCCCGGAGCGGTCGCCGCGCAGCCCGCTGCGCCACTACGCCTATGCCGTGGCTGTGTGCCTGGCGATCACGCTGGTGGCCACACCGCTGCCACCCTACATCGACCGCGCCAACATCGTCATGCTGTATTTGCTTGGGGTGGTGGGCATGGCGTATCGCTGCGGCCGCGGTCCCTCCATCCTGACGGCGGTCCTGGGCGTGCTGTCCTTCGATTTTTTTTTCGTGCCGCCGCGCTTCACCTTTGCGGTAAGCGATGTGCAATACGTGCTCACCTTCGTGGTCATGCTTATCGTTGGCTTTGTCATAGGACATTTGACCTCGGGGCTGCGTTACGAGGCCCGCATGGCCCGCTATCGCGAAGGGCGGGCGCGCAATCTGTACGAGCTGGCCAAGGCGCTGTCCTCGACCCTCACGGAGGAGCAGGTCATCGACATCAGCACTCGCAGCCTGCAAGCCAGCTTCCAGTCGCGCACGCGCATCCTCTTGCCTGATGATCATGACAAGCTGCGTGCCGACAGCGCAGGATCGGAGGACATCGACCTTGGCGTGGCTCAGTGGTGTTTCGACCATAACGAGCCTGCCGGCGCGGGCACCGGAACCTTGCCTGGTCGTGCCCACCAGTATCTTCCCCTGGCGGCTCCTATGCGTGTGCGGGGTGTGCTGGTCATAAGCCAGGAGCCATCCCGGAGTGGCCTGCTTCCGGAGCAACAGCGCCTGCTGGAAGCCTTTGCCGCCCTCATAGGCATCGCGCTCGAACGCATACACTTCGTCACCGTGGCGCGAGATACCCTGGTGAAGATGGAGTCGGAGCGCCTGCGCAATGCCCTCCTTACAGCCCTTTCCCACGACTTGCGTACCCCCCTGACGGCGCTGGTGGGCCTCGCCGAAACGCTATCGCTCAGCATGACAACCAGCGCGCCCCAGCAGCGCGCGCAGGTCGACGCCATCCACCGCCAAGCGCGCGCCACTTTCCGCATCGTCGACAATCTGCTGCAGATGGCAAGATTGGAATCTGGTCAGGTCGAGCTGCGGCGTGACTGGCAATCCATGGAGGAAATCGTCAGCGCCGCGCTGCGCGAGACGGGCGGCTCGCTCACGGGCCACCCGGTCACGCTGAACTTGCCCGCGGAGCTGCCTTTGGTGCGCTGCGACGCGCTGCTGGTCGAGCGCGTGCTGGTCAATCTGCTGGAGAACGCAGCGAAGTACACGCCGGAGGGCATCCCGCTGGGAATTTCGGCTCGTCCTAGCGGTGATGCACTGGAGGTGGAAGTCTGGGATGGCGGTCCTGGCGTCCCGCCCGGTCAGGAGGAGGCCATTTTCCATCGCTTTGTGCGCGGCGGCCGTGAGACGGCAGTGCCCGGCGTGGGCCTGGGGCTTGCCATCAGCCGTGCCATCGTGGAGGCTCATGGGGGGCGCATACGCGCGGATAATCGAGCGGAAGGAGGTGCCCGCTTTCGCTTCACGTTGCCACTGGAGCCGCAGCCAGCGGCTATGGAGGAAGGGGAATAGCCATCGAGCACAAGCCTGGCATCCTGGTCGTGGAAGATGAGCGGGAAATTCGCCGCTTCGTGAAATCCGCCCTCGAAACCGAGGGGTATCGCGTGTTCGAGGCTGACACCGTCGCGCGCGGCCTCATTGAAGCTGCCACCCGCAAACCTGAACTTGTCATCCTTGACCTGGGCTTGCCCGATGGCGATGGCCTGGACCTCATCCGTGGCGTGCGGGCCTGGAGTGGCATGCCCATCATCGTTCTGTCCGCGCGCGTCGACGAGAGAGACAAGGTGGAAGCCCTTGATCTAGGCGCCAACGATTACCTGACCAAGCCTTTCGGCATCGCCGAGTTGCTCGCCAGGGTGCGCGCTGCGCTGCGCAGCCAGCCACAGCTGGGCGGCCCAGACGCAAAAGTGCGGTTTGGCAATGTCGGTGTGGACTTGACGGCCCGTCGCATAGTGAAGAACGGCGCGGAAGTGCATCTCACCCAGCGCGAATATCGCCTGCTGCTCACGCTGCTTAACCAGCCCGGCAAAGTGCTGACCCACCGACAGCTGCTGCGCGACGTGTGGGGCCCCGCCCATGTGGAGCACAGCCATTACCTGCGCATTTATATGGGGCATCTGCGCCACAAGCTGGAGGACGACCCAGCGCGTCCAAGATTCCTTCTCACCGAGACGGGCGTTGGCTATCGCTTTCTGCCTGACGAAGGTTGAGACGGGTATGCCGCCGCGGCGGGAACATTGGCCGCAATCGCTGCCTGGGGCCGGGCCTAAGGTGGCGTTACAGCTCGATCTGGGTTCCCAGCTCGATGACGCGGTTGGGCGGGATCTTGAAGAAATTCATGGTGTGCTGGGCGTTGCGTGCCATGGAGACGAACACCTTCTCGCGCCATAGCGCCATGCCCGGCAGCTGCGTGGGGATGAGGGTCTCGCGGCTGAGGAAGAACGACGTCTCCAACAGGTTGAAGGGCTCGCCGCAGTGGTCGCACTCGGCCAGCGCCGCAGGGATGTCGGGTTCGTCCTTGAAGCCGTAGTGCAGCGTGAGCTGCAGGAAGTTGTGGCCCAGGTCCCTGACTTCGTAGCGGTCCTCGTGCGCTACGAAAGGCACGTCCTCGGTGCGCGAGGTGAGGAAGACCACGCGCTCGTGCAGTACCTTGTTATGCGCCAGGTTGTGCAGCAGGGCAGGGGGCGCCACGTCGTTGTGCGAACTCAGGAAGACCGCAGTCCCCGGCACGCGGGTGGGCGGGTATTCGTTCAGGTTGGCGAGAAAGGGCTCGAGGGCGATGGACTGGTGCGCCAGCCGGTCGCGCACCAGCGCGCGGCCGCGCTTCCACGTGGACAGCATGATGAAGAGCGCCAGGCCTATCAGCAGCGGGAACCAACCTCCGTGCGGGATCTTCAGCAGGTTGGCGCTGAAGAAGGCTAGGTCGACGACGAGAAACACCGCCAGCCCGCCATAGGTGATATAGGGATTCCAGCGCCAGAGATAGCGCACCACGACGAAGCCCAATATGGTGCTGATGAGCATGGTGCCGGTCACTGCAGTGCCGTAGGCCGCCGCCAGGCCGCTGGAGGAACCGAAGCCCAGCACGAGCAGGATCACGCCCACGTAGAGCGCGGCGTTGACCGCCGGGATGTATATCTGGCCGATCTGCTGCACCGAGGTATGGAGGATGCTCAGGCGCGGCAGGTAGCCCAGCTGGATGGCCTGGCGCGTCAGGGAGTAGGCGCCGGTGATGACCGCCTGCGAGGCGATCACCGTGGCGATGGTGGCAAGCAGGGTGAGGGGCAGGATGCCCCAGCTCGGCGCCTGCAGGAAGAACGGGTTGGCGATCGCCTGGGGGTTGCGCATCAGCAGGGCTCCCTGGCCGAAGTAGCTCAGCACCAGGGCCGGCATCACCCAGGCGAACCAGCCGAGGCGGATGGGCTGCTTGCCGAAATGCCCCATGTCGGAATAGATCGCCTCGGCGCCCGTCACCGCCAGCACCACGGTGCCCAGGATGATGAAGCCGAGCACGCCGTGCGTCAGGAAGAAGTGCAGGCCGTAGCGCGGGTCGATGGCGAGCAGGACCTGGGGCGCATGCACCACGTGCCACAGGCCCAGCACGGCGATGATGGCGAACCACAGCGCCATGATCGGGCCGAACAGCCGCCCCACGCTGTGCGTGCCCTTGCGCTGCATGAAGAACAGCAGCGAAAGGATGATGATGGAGAGGGGCTCCACCAGGGGGCTCAGGTTGGCATCGGCGGCCGACAGTCCTTCCACGGCGGACAGCACCGAGATGGCGGGCGTGATCATGCCGTCGCCATAAAACAGGCCGGCGCCGAACAGCCCGAGGGTGAGCAGCAGCCAGTTGAGGCGCGGCTTGCCGCGCGTCGCCTGCTGCACCAGGGCCATCATGGCCATGATGCCGCCCTCGCCCTTGTTGTCGGCCTGCATGATGAACACCACGTACTTGAGCGAGACGATGATGGTCAGCGCCCAGAAGATGAGCGACAGGGTGCCGAGGATGTTGTCCGCCGTGACCGCCAGCGGGTGGGTGCCGGCGAAAATCTCCTGCACGGTGTAAAGCGGGCTGGTGCCGATGTCGCCGTACACCACGCCGAGGGCGCCCACCGCCAGCGCGCTCAGGGCGCGTTTGCCTGCGTGATCGTCCGAAGTTAGCGGCTGGTTCATTGTCGTCGCGAGTTCTGCCTGCCCGGATCAGAGAGGCATATTGTAGCCTGCCCCTCTTGTCATCCCGCGCATTGGACGCTGGCGGCGGCGCGCACACATTCCCGCACCAGGCCCGGACCATGGTAGATGAGGCCGGTATAGAGCTGGATCAGGTCTGCCCCGGCAGAGAACTTTTCCCGCGCGTCCGGCCCGCTGCAGATGCCGCCCACCCCGATGATGGGGATTTCCCCCTGCAGCTTGCCCCGCAGGCTGCGCACGACGGCGGTGGCGCGCGCGCGCAGGGGCGCGCCCGACAGCCCGCCTGCCTCGTCGGCATGCGGCATTCCTTCCACCCCCTGGCGCGCCAGGGTGGTGTTGGTGGCGATCACCGCTTCCACGCGGTGGCGCCGCAGGAGGTCGGCGATGGAAGCGATTTCCTCCTCCTCTAGATCCGGTGCGATCTTGACCGCGAGCGGAACGGCCTTGCCGTGGCGCTGCGCCAATTCCTGCTGGCGCGCCTTGAGGGCCGCGAGCAGGCCGTCCAGTGCGCCTTCCTGCTGCAGATCGCGCAGACCCTTGGTGTTGGGGGAGGAGATGTTCACGGTGACGTAGTGGGCGTAGGGATACACCGCGTCGAGACAGGCGAGGTAGTCAGCCGCCGCCTGCGGCAGCGGCGTGTCGAAATTCTTGCCGATGTTGATGCCGAGGATGCCGCGATAGGAGCTCGCCCGCACGTTTTCCACCAGGGTGGCGACGCCGGCATTGTTGAAGCCCATGCGGTTGATGAGCGCTTGTGCGGCGGGCAGGCGGAACAGGCGCGGGCGCGGGTTGCCTGGCTGCGGCCGCGGCGTCACGGTGCCGATTTCAAGGAAGCCGAACCCCAGCGCGCCGAGGGCATCGATGTGCTCGCCGTTCTTGTCCAGCCCGGCGGCCAGGCCCACGGCATTGGGGAAGTGCAGGCCCATGACCTGCGCCGGGCTTCCGCGCGGCGCGCAAGACGCCAGCCGCAGCAGGCCGAGGCCATGCGCGCGGTCCAGGGCGGCGAGGCTCAGGCGGTGGGCATCTTCCCCGTCCAGGGCGAAAAGGGCAGGGCGCAGCAGGGAGTACAACATGGCGGGCTTGTGATCAGGATGGCAGCGCCGGTGCACGCGCCGCTGGTCGCAAAAGGCGGATTATAAGCGCGCCGCGGGCGGCGCAAGGGCGTAAAATCACGCCATGGGCGGGAAGGCGCCGGGCCGTCGGGACAGCACGGCGGGCGCGTTTTTTCCTGACCACGTCTCTGCGTACCGCGTTTAGGCGCGGTCCGCCGTAGTGCCGCCAGAATGCAGTTTGAGGAAGATCCATGTCTGTTGCACGCGAAGTCGCGCGCCGTCGCACCTTTGCCATCATTTCCCACCCCGACGCGGGCAAGACCACGCTGACCGAGAAGCTGCTGCTTTTCGCCGGTGCGATCCAGATCGCCGGCAGCGTCAAGGCGCGCAAGGCGAGCCGCTATGCGACTTCCGACTGGATGGAAATCGAGAAGCAGCGGGGCATTTCCGTCGCCAGTTCGGTGATGCAGATGGAGTACCGCGACTGCGTCATCAACCTGTTGGACACGCCCGGGCACCAGGATTTCTCCGAGGATACCTACCGCGTGCTCACCGCGGTGGATGCCGCGCTCATGGTGATCGACGCGGCCAATGGCGTGGAGGCGCAGACGCTGCGGCTGCTGGAGGTCTGCCGCGCGCGCAATACGCCCATCCTGACCTTCGTCAACAAGCTCGACCGCGAGGTGAAGGAGCCGCTGGCGCTGCTCGACGAAATCGAGCAGGTGCTGGGCATGCCGGCGGTGCCCTTCACCTGGCCGGTGGGCATGGGCAGCCGCTTCGGCGGCGTGTTCGACATTCGCCAGGAGCGCATGCGCGTGTTCCGCCCGGGGGGTGAGCGTCTCGACGCTGCCGACGAGGTCATCGAGGGGCTGGACAACCCGCAGTGCGCCGAGCGTTTCGGCGATGCCTTCGTGCAGGCGCGCGGCGAGATCGAACTGGTGAGCGGCGCGGCGCCGGAGTTTGCGCTGGACGAATTCGTCGCCGGGCGCCAGACGCCCGTGTTCTTCGGTTCCGCGATCAACAATTTCGGCGTGCGCGAGGTGCTCGATGCGCTCGTCGAATTCGCGCCGCCCCCGGGCGCGCGCCAGGCGCTGCAGCGCCGCGTGACGCCCACCGAGGAAAAATTTTCCGGCGTGGTGTTCAAGATCCAGGCCAACATGGATCCGGCGCACCGCGATCGCATCGCCTTCGTGCGCATCTGTTCCGGCCGCTTCGAGCGCGGCATGCGCCTGAAGATCTGCCGCAATGGCAAGGACATGCGCACCAACAGCGTAGTGTCGTTCCTGTCACAGCGGCGCGAGCTGCTGGAGGAAGCCTACGCGGGAGACATCATCGGCATCCCCAACCATGGACTGCTGCAGCTGGGCGACACGCTTACGGAAGGCGAGGATCTGCAATTCACCGGCTTGCCCTTCTTCGCGCCCGAGATCTTCCAGAGCGTCGAGGTCGCCGACCCCATGCGCGCCAAGCAGCTGCGTGCCGGGCTTCTGCAGCTTGGCGAGGAGGGGGCAATCCAGGTGTTTCGTCCCCATGTTGGGGGCATGCTGCTTCTGGGGGCCGTAGGGGCCCTGCAATTCGAGGTCATCGCCCACCGCCTGAAGCATGAATACGGGGTGGAGGCACGCTTTGCCGGCTCCAAGTATCAGGTGGCGCGCTGGGTCACGAGCCGCGATCCGGCGGAAATGAAACGCTTCATCGACAGCAATGCGCACCGCATCGCCTTCGACGTGGTGGATGCGCCGACCTTTCTGGCGAGCCATCGCGCGGAATTGAACGTGGTGCAGGAGCGCTGGGAAAACGTCGAATTCCACGCCCTGCGCGAGCACGCCGGGCTGGTGTTTCATGCCGCCCTCGGCGGGGCGGCGTGATGGCGTCGCCGGCCGCTGTGTGCGGGCTCTGTAAAGGGCATTGAAGCGCGATTCGCGCCGGCTTCAGTCGCCTGCCACCGTCATCTCGCTGAGGAGGATGGAACCGGTCTGGCGCGAGCCGTGGCGGTCGACATCCGTGCC
>JAJXXS010000108.1 GCA_021780975.1 Pseudomonadota bacterium | reverse complement strand
GCCCGCATACGCTTGTACAAGCAGCCTTGGAGCGCGGAAAAGGTGCTCAAGCTGGGTACCACCCACGTGGCCTGGCTGCTCGTTTCCTTCTGGACGGCTTTCACGTTTGTCGCCTATTACGCCAACGCCGGGCAATTGCTGCGCGAGTTTTTTGGCGGTGGCGCGCCGACGGCGGCGTATGTGACGACCTGCATTCTCACCTTTACGACCTACCTGGCCGCGGGTTTCATGCGCGAGCAGATTTGCGCTTTCGTGTGCCCTTATGGCCGCTTCCAAAGCGTCATGTACGTGCCGCAGACGCTGGCTGTGCATTATGACGCGCGGCGCGGCGAGGGCGAGAATGGGCGCCAGGCCCCCAAACCGGGGCTCAAGACGCTTGCCGAAAGGCAAGCGCAGGGACACGGCGACTGTATCGATTGCGGATATTGCGTGCAGGTCTGTCCTGCCGGCATCGACATCCGCGATGGCCTGCAATATCGCTGCATTTCCTGCGGCCTTTGCATCGATGCCTGCAACCAGATCATGGACTCGGTGGGCTATCCGCGCGGCCTCATACGCTACGATTCGGAGGAAAATCTCGCCCGCCAGGAACCGGCGAAACCCCATATCGAACTGCGCAATTTTCGCGTCATCGGCTATGGCGTTGCCCTGGCGCTCATGATTGCCTTCCTCGTTCACAACATCGCCACCCATCAGCCCATGGCCGTGGTGGTGAATCAGGTACGCCAGCCCCTCTACACCACGCTGGCGAATGGCGATGTGCGCAACGCCTACCATATCCGTATCACGAACAGTTCGCGGCGCGACGAGTCTTACGCCATTTCCACCCAGGGTCTCCCTGCTGGCGCCCTGCAGCTTGCCTTTCAGCAGGTCCCCATCAAGACCGGGCGCAGCGTGGAAGTCTATGCCTGGGTGAGATTGAATCAGCATCAGGCGGCAGCGATCAATAGATTCAATTTCGTCGTCACCCCGAGGTCCGAGCCGGAGAAGGCATGGACTGGCGTGGCGCGTTTTTTCACTGCGGCGAACACAGGGAGCGGCGGCAGCGAGTGAACATATTTCTGACCCTTTTCGGTGGCCTGCTCACGGTGATTCTGCTATTCCTGGGCGGTGCGCGCCTAGGCATTCCACCCGTGCTGCGCGGCATCATCGCCGCTGGTTTTCCGCTCATCGCGTACTCCATCGCCTCCGTGCGTTACTGGCCTGGTCTGGATGTGCTGAGCCTGCATGTCGCCACTTTCGCGGTGGCCGCCTTCGTCATGGTGGTGATGGCGAAGCAGCAGGCCAAGAGCGGAGCAAAAAAAATGCATTGGGCGCCCAAGGCATTTGTGGTCTACGTGTTTATCCTGGTGCTCCTCAACGCTGGCTTTCTATACGTGTCCACGCAGGGTATCCCCACCAACTGGGTGCATTATTTTCTGCCCGACCCGGGCGACAAGACCATACGCACCGGTTTTTCCGGCGTGGTTGAGCATGGCCAGGACGCGGCCAGTCCGGTGGCGTCCGAGCTGAGCGAAAGCAACCGCGAGCAGGCCCTTGGATGGCAGGCGCAGGTCCAGGGCCTGGATGCGCCGAGCCGCGGGGCCAACACCGTATACATAAAGGTCATGGACAGCTACAGCCTCTGGGTACACGGGCTGGATGCGACCATGGCGGTCAGCAGGCCCGGAGGCGGCGAGAGCCAGATTGTGGCATTCAAGGAACAGGGCAATGCCTACGAGGGCACCCTGGATTTCGACGGCCCGGGGCGCTGGATTGTCGACATGCGCATTAGCAAGGGGCAGGCGGTGCTGCACCGCTCCTGGACGATACAAGTGCGATGAGCGGCGTGCTCTGGTTACTCCTCTCCTTGTCGGGCTTCTTTGTCGTCAAGGCGCTGGTGGCGATGTTCTGGGCCATACGCAACGGCCAGTTTGACGACATGGAGGGGCCTGCGGTTCGCATACTCATGGATGAAGACGACCCCATGTTGCCGCAGAACCGGCGGGCTTTGAAGAAGGACGCAGACTTCGATAACATTACGCAAGACAAATAAGGAAGTGCCATGGACAAATACTTCTTCACGCAGAAACTCCCCTTCATCGTCGTGACCGGCCTCATTACCTGGGCTTGGATCAGCATTCTTTCCGTGCTGGCCTACGAGCTCTTCAGCCGTTTGCTCTAGCCCCCGCCCCGTCTTCGCCAGCTACCCCGAAACTCTGAGGAATTAAGGGGTCATGACCGCGGACGGGGATGCGCCACATCACCAGGCGGTACTGCAGCCGCTCCCCGGCCATGCCCCTCGGCAGCGGCTGCGCTATCTCGGTGCCCTGCTGTCGTTGGCTCTTGGCTATGTCGCGCTCGGCTACGGGGGGCTGCGGCTCGCCAGCCTGGCGCCAACCATAAGCCTCGTCTGGCCAGCGAGCGGCTGGGCTCTGGCTGCGCTGCTCGTAGGGGGCAGCCGACTCTGGCCGGGCATCGTTCTGGGCGCATTTTTCGTCAATTTCAACAGTGGCCTGGGCACCGTGGCCTCGCTTCTGATCGCCAGCGGGAACACGCTGGAAGCTGTCGTGATTCGGAAGCTGCTGAGCGGACCGTTAGGATTCCAAAGTGACTTCGGGCGTGTGCGGGACGTGCTTGCTTTCCTGCTCGCGAGCACGCTGGGGGCTGCGCTAGCGGCGACCACGGGCAGCCAGGTTTTCGTTGCCGTTCATATGCACGTGCTGCGGCCGGAGGCTTGGCTCATGTGGTGGATGGGCGATATCGCCGGCATCGTTCTGTTCGCGCCCTTGATCCTGGTCTGGGCGCGCCCCCTTCCTGATCTGGGGGATAGGCGGCGCGTCGTGGAACTGATCGTCCTGGCGCTCGCTCTGTTGTGGGTGAGCGGACAAGGTTTTGTTGCGTGGCGATCGGGGGATGGTCCATATTGGGCAGCGCTTGCCTTCCTGCCCTTTTCCGTCTGGACAGCACTGCGCTTTGGCCGCCGCGGAGCCGCCACGTTCAATGCTGCAGCGGCGCTGTGTTCCCTGTTTGCCATTCTGTGGCACCAGCAGGCGTTTGGCGCCATGGTCCCTGTTTCGCTGATGCGGCGCTGGTGGGAATACAGCACCATTATCGCCATCACAGGCTTGCTGCTGGCCGCGCTGCGTACCGAACGCCGGCGCGCTTGGGATGCGCTGGCGCAGATGAATGCAAATCTCGAATCCCTGGTGGGCGCGCGTACTGCACACCTCGCTGCGGCGCAGCGCAGCCTGCAAGCCGAAATGGCAGCACGCCGGCAGCTGGAACACCACCTGGTGCAGGCTGGCGAGTTGCGGCAGCGCCGCTTCGGGCAAGACCTGCACGATGGCCTGGGGCAGCATCTGACCGGCATCGCCATGCTGGGCCAGGCGCTCGCACATAGCGCTGCCGATCATTGTCCCGACCTCTCGCGTCAAGCCCAACGCCTCCTTGAGCTGGCCCGCGAGGCACAGGCGGAAAGCCGTGCGCTTGCCCTGGGCATGTATCCCGCCACGCTGGAGCAGTTTGGGCTGGAGGCGGCACTCCGGGAGCTTGCCAATTTCACCGAGCAGCGCTACGCCGTGGCTTGTACGCTGGAGTTCACCCAGCTGCCGATGATTCCCGATACCGTGGCCATACACGTCTACCGCATCGTGCAGGAAGCTGTGCACAATGCCGTGCGCCACGGCCGGGCGGGGAACGTGACCATAGTGTTGCACGGCGATGGCAGTCATTTGGAAACCCTCGTGCGTGACAACGGATGCGGCTTCGTGCCCGCAGTCGCGCCCAAGGCCAGTAGCCTTGGTCTCAATCTCATGCATCAGCGCGCCGCCGTACTGGGTGGCCAGCTCAGCGTGCGCAGCCTGCCGGGCGCGGGAACCGAAGTGCGCCTCTCGTGCTCCTGTGATTCGGAGGCGGCGGCTTGAGGCGCATCCCCATCATGCTGGTCGACGACCATCCCATCGTCGCGGAAGGTGTAGGCGCTCTGCTTGCTACGGAAGCTGATCTTCACCTCTGCCACGTGGCGCACGATGCCGCATCGGCACTGGCCGCGCAGGCAGCCTGCCCTCATCGTCTGGCCATCGTCGATGTCGCCCTGGGGCGGGATTCTGGTCTGCGGCTCGTCATGGAGATGAAGCGGCGCTGGCCCGAATTGCTCGTCCTGGTATACAGCCTGCATGACAGCCAACTGTATGCGCGCGATGCGCTGATCGCAGGTGCCAGCGCCTACCTGACCAAGCAGGAAGCGCCCAAGGTACTGCTATTGGCGATACGGCGCCTGCTGGCGGGCGGTCGCTGGCGGTTGCCGCGCACGCAAAAGCACCCGGAACTGCAAAGCCTGAGCGAGCGGGAACAGGAAGTGCTGCGCCTGATCGGCCAAGGCCTCGTCAACAGGGAGGTCGCGGAACGGCTAAGGCGCAGCGTGAAGACTGTGGAAGCGCATCGCGAAAACATCAAAAAGAAGCTTGGGCTGACAAGCAGCGGCGACTTGCTGCGCTACGCCCTGCTCTGGGTGGAGGGGCGGACGTGGGAGGACTCCTAGCCCGCTAGGAAACCCGGCCACGGTCTGAATAGGGGTTTCCCCTATTCCCCCCCCAACTGCCCAACCATAGCATACCCCTTGACCACCCATTCTTGCCTGCAGGACGCAGGTCGAGCCATCTGGGCGAGAGTTGGGCCAGTGCGCGATTTTTGCCGCGGGGTGGCCCGGCACGCGCTGTCTGGCCTGTCGCATTCGAGCGTCCTCAATGCTCATTTCCGGGCTCGCGAATGCGTGGCGTGACGGCAGCACTGTATTGCAAAGGATGGAGCCATGGAAATCGCGCCGAGCAAGCTGGAACCGCAGGATATGGAAAAGCTCAAATCATGCGGCGTGACGCGCAGGTACCACCAGGGGGAGCTGGTGTTTTCCGAGGGTGAGATTGCCGACAACGTCTATTTCATCGAGCAGGGCAATCTCTCCGTATTCCTCTATGAATTCACCAACCGTGTTGAAGTCGGCCAATTAAGTGCCGGGGAATTCTTCGGGGAAATGGCGGTCATGAACGACGGCAAGCGTTCGGCTTCCATTGCCGCCATGAGCGATACGCAACTGATCGTGCTTGATAAGCCGTCGTTCCTCCGGATGTTGAACTCCGGCGACGAGGTCAGCGAGAAGATCAACTACATCGTTTCGCGGCGCACAGAAGAGCTGATTCTCAAGGAAAAACTGCTGGCCACTACGGGCATCAATGGCGCCAACCTGCAGATCAGCATCAAGGGCGATCCTTCGCTGCGCGAGACGGCCTTCTTCCGCGAGCGCTACGAAAGCGTGGTCGACAAGGTTCTGCCCGAACTCATTCCCAAGCTGAAAATACTGCTGCTGGAACGCAGCGTGAGCGAAGTCTTTCTGCATTTCAACAGCGGCGAAATCAGCCTGACCTCGGTCTTCGATCCCTTCAACTATGAAATCCACCCGGCCAACAAACTGGTGGATGACGCCTACCTGGACCGCCACTTTCCTGTCATCGACTATGCGGAGAAGGCGCGGCTGATACGCCGCATCTACGATGCGATCTCGGCCGAATTCGACTACCTGCCGCTGCCGCAGCATTGCAAGGATCTCTATCTGCACTACTACAAAAACTGGCGGCCCCTGGCCACGGTGGAGATAGCCAAGGTCATAGACCACCTTTCGGTGTTGCGCAGCCTGCCGGATTTCTATCTGCGCAACCTGGGCATAGGCATCACCCGCGACGCGATCCGCCTGCAGTTCAATTGCGACGGCACCCACATCATCAGCACGCGCGACTATGACCGATTTCTGGCCGACAACGTGGGATTGCAGGGTGCAGCCTAGGGGACGACGCGGGATTTCCGTTCACTCAACGGCCCGCTTACGCGGGGCGGGGCGAAGGACAAGAATAATCTCCGCACGCGCGCAATGACCGCCGTGGGCGAGGAAAAAGGATTCCAGCTGGCAGAGCGGGGATTGGTGTAATTCAATAGTGAATATTCCCGCGCAGGGAACAATATGACATACAAGAAGAAAAAACCCGTCAAGACGCTGCTGGCCATGGTTTTTCTGTTCGGGTGTGTCGCCACCGCCAGCCCGCGTGCGATTGCGGCGGCGGCAGCGCAGGACGAGCCGCATTTCCCGATCAAGACCTATCGCGTGGAGGGCAACAGCCTGCTCAAGCCCGGGGACATCGAGCGCCTGCTGCAGCCCTACACGGGCGATGCCCGCTCCTTTGACGATATCGAGGCCGCGCGCGAGGCCCTGCAGCAGGCCTATCTCAAGGCGGGCTACAGCACGGTCCAGGTCACGCTGCCGGAGCAGGAACTGCAGCATGGCGTGGTGGTGTTCCGGATCGTCGAGGCACGTCTGGTTGCCGTCCACATTTCCGGCGGCCGCCATTACGACCGTGCCAACGTGCAGCACAGCCTGCCTGCGCTCGTTGTCGGGCAGGTGCCCAACATGCGCAGGCTCGACGAGGAATTGGCGCTCGCCAATGACAACCCGGGCAAATACACCACCGTGGTGCTGCACAGCGGAACTCAGCCCAATACCATCAATGCCGGTATCGAGGTCAAGGACAGCAAACCCTGGCGTGCCTTCCTCACCCTGGACAAC
>JAJXXS010000061.1 GCA_021780975.1 Pseudomonadota bacterium | reverse complement strand
CTGACGTTCTGTGCGCCGGTGCGCGCCAAGGTGCGCCTCGTCATCATGGATCGCGAGGCGGCCAAGCCGACGGTGAAGGAGGTCAAGGAGCAAGAGGTGTATATGGGGGAGCTGCCCCTCATGACGCCGAGCGGCTCCTTCGTCATCAACGGTACGGAGCGGGTCATCGTCTCCCAGTTGCATCGCTCGCCAGGGGTGTTTTTCGAGCACGATCGGGGCAAGACCCATTCGTCCGGGAAACTCCTGTTTTCCGCGCGCATCATTCCCTATCGCGGTTCCTGGCTGGACTTCGAGTTCGACCCCAAGGACTACCTCTACTTCCGGGTCGACCGGCGCCGCAAGATGCCGGCCACCATCCTGCTCAAGGCGCTGGGATTCGGGCCCGAGGGTGTTCTCGACATATTCTTCAAGAAGGATACCTTCCACCTCAACAGCCAGGGCATACAGTTTGAATTGGTGCCTGACCGCCTGCGCGGCGAAATCGCACGCTTCGATATCTGCGGCAAGGACGGCAAGGTGATCGTGGCGAAGGACAAGCGCGTCACCGCCAAGCACATCCGTGAGCTTGACGCTGCTGGCGTGAAGATGTGGGCTGTGCCGGTGGAATTTGTCGTGGGACGGATTCTCGCGCATGACCTGGTCGATAAATCCAGTGGCGAACTCCTCGCCAGGTCCAATGATGAGTTGACCGAGCCCTTGCTGGAAAAGATCGCGGCTGCCGGGGTGGACCGCTTCCAGACGCTGTACATCAACGACCTGGACCAGGGGCCCTACATCTCCCAGACCTTGCGCATCGACGAGACCACCGACCAGCAGGCTGCGCGCGTCGCCATCTACCGCATGATGCGGCCGGGCGAGCCGCCGACCGAGGATGCGGTGGAAGCGCTTTTCAACCGTCTGTTCTTCAGCGAGGAAACCTACGATCTGTCCAAGGTTGGCCGCATGAAGTTCAACCGCCGCGTCGGCCGCGAGGCCCTTGTCGGCTCCGGCGTGCTGTCCACCGAGGACATCGTCGACGTGATGAAACTTCTTGTGGGCCTGCGCAACGGCCAGGGGGAAGTGGACGACATCGACCACCTGGGCAACCGGCGTGTGCGTTCTGTCGGCGAATTGGCGGAAAATCAGTTCCGTGCAGGCTTGGCGCGGGTAGAGCGGGCCGTGAAAGAACGCCTGTCCCAGGCCGAGTCCGAAAACCTGATGCCGCATGACCTCATCAATGCCAAGCCAGTGTCGGCCTCCATCAAGGAGTTTTTCGGGTCAAGCCAGCTGTCCCAGTTCATGGACCAGACCAACCCCTTGTCGGAGATCACCCACAAGCGCCGCGTTTCGGCGCTCGGCCCGGGCGGATTGACGCGCGAGCGGGCAGGCTTCGAAGTGCGCGACGTGCATGCGACCCACTACGGCCGCGTGTGCCCGATCGAGACGCCGGAAGGTCCGAATATCGGTCTGATCAATTCCCTGGCGCTGTTTGCCCGCACCAATGAATATGGTTTCATCGAGACACCCTATCGCAAGGTGGTCGACCACAAGGTCACCGACCATATCGACTATCTCTCTGCCATCGAGGAAAGCCAGTATGTGATCGCGCAGGCAAACGCCCCCCTCGACAAGCATGGCCACTTCGTCGACGACCTGGTGTCCTGCCGGCATAAGAACGAATTCACCCTGTCCACTCCGGATAAGGTCGAATACATGGACGTTGCCCCCGCCCAGGTGGTGTCGGTGGCGGCATCGCTGATTCCCTTCCTCGAACACGACGACGCCAACCGCGCGCTCATGGGCTCCAACATGCAGCGCCAGGGAGTACCTTGCCTGCGGCCGGAAAAGCCCCTGGTCGGCACGGGCGTCGAGCGCACGGCCGCAGTGGACTCCGGCACGGTGGTGACGGCCCTGCGCGGCGGGGTGGTCGATTATGTCGATGCGCGTCGTATCGTGGTGCGTGTCAATGATGACGAGGCGCGCGCGGGCGAAGTCGGCGTCGACATTTACAACCTCAACAAATACACGCGCTCGAATCAGAACACCAATATCAACCAGCGCCCCATTGTCAATGTCGGCGATCGGGTGGCGCGCGGCGACGTGGTGGCCGATGGCGCTTCCACCGACCTGGGCGAGCTGGCCCTGGGGCAGAACATGCTGGTCGCGTTCATGCCTTGGAACGGCTACAACTTCGAAGACTCGATCCTGATCTCCGAGAAGGTGGTGGCGGAAGATCGCTTTACCTCGATCCACATCGAAGAGCTTTCCGTGGTTGCGCGCGACACCAAGCTCGGGCCCGAGGAGATCACGCGCGACATTTCCAACCTGGCCGAGCGCCAGCTCGCCCGTCTGGACGAGTCCGGCATCATATCCATCGGTGCCGAGGTGGAAGCGGGCGATGTCCTGGTCGGCAAGGTGACGCCCAAGGGCGAAACCCAGCTCACTCCGGAGGAAAAGCTCCTGCGCGCCATCTTCGGCGAGAAGGCATCCGACGTGAAGGACACCAGTCTCAAGGTGCCGTCCGGCATGAGCGGTACGGTCATCGACGTGCAGGTGTTCACCCGCGAGGGTATAGAACGCGACAAGCGCGCGCAGAGCATCATCGACGGCCAACTGGCTGATTACAAGAAGGATCTGGCCGACCGCATGCGCATCGTCGAGAACGATGCCTTCAGCCGCCTGGCGCGCCTGCTCATCGGTAAGGTTGCCAATGGCGGGCCGAAGAAGCTGGCCAAGGGCAGCAAGGTTACCCAGGAATATCTCAACAGCCTGTCTTCGCCGCACGACTGGTTCGACATCCGCATGGCGGACGAGGAAGTCGCCGGCCAGATGGAGGCGATCAAGGATTCCCTCGCGGCCAAGCGCATCGAATTCGATGCCATGTTCGAGGAGAAGAAGAAGAAACTCACCCAGGGCGACGAATTGCCCCCGGGCGTGCAGAAGATGGTGAAGGTGTATCTGGCGGTCAAGCGCCGCCTGCAGCCCGGCGACAAGATGGCGGGCCGCCATGGCAACAAGGGCGTGGTGTCCAAGATCGTTCCGGTAGAGGACATGCCCTACATGGAAGACGGCACACCGGCGGACATCGTTCTCAACCCGCTGGGTGTGCCTTCGCGCATGAACGTTGGGCAGATTCTGGAAACCCACCTCGGATGGGCAGCGAAGGGTCTGGGACTGAAGATCGGGCGCATGCTTCAGGCGCAGCAAAAGGCCAAGGAAATTCGCTCCTTCCTTGAAGAGGTCTACAACAGCGCTGGGCAGAAAGAGAATCTGGGCGGCCTCTCCGATGGCGAGATCCTCGAGCTGGCGGAGAATCTCCAGCGTGGGGTGCCCTTTGCCACGCCGGTATTCGACGGCGCGAAGGAAGAGGAAATCCGCCATATGCTGAAGCTGGGGGATTTGCCGGAAGGCGGTCAGGTTACCCTCTTTGACGGCCGTACCGGCGAGCCTTTCGAACGCCAGGTGACGGTCGGCTACATGCATGTGCTGAAACTGCACCACCTGGTGGACGACAAGATGCACGCCCGCTCGACCGGCCCATACAGTCTGGTGACCCAGCAGCCCCTGGGGGGCAAGGCACAGTTCGGTGGCCAGCGCTTTGGCGAGATGGAAGTCTGGGCGCTGGAGGCGTATGGCGCTTCCTACACCCTGCAGGAGATGTTGACAGTGAAGTCCGACGACGTGAACGGGCGTACCAAGGTGTACGAAAACATTGTCAAGGGCGATCACAAGATCGACGCCGGCATGCCTGAGTCCTTCAATGTGCTGGTGAAGGAAATCCGTTCGCTCGGCATCGACATCGACCTGGAACGCTATTGAATCAGTCCGAAGGCGGGGGCGTTGCGCCCTTGCCCGACGCTGCACGGAGAAGCCCATGAAAGCATTGCTCGATCTATTTAAACAGGCGACTTATGAAGAGGAATTCGATGCCATCAAGATAGGCATCGCCTCGCCGGACAAGATCCGCGCCTGGTCCTATGGCGAAGTGAAGAAGCCGGAGACGATCAACTACCGCACCTTCAAGCCGGAACGCGACGGCCTGTTTTGCGCCAAGATTTTCGGCCCTATCAAGGACTACGAGTGCCTGTGCGGAAAATACAAGCGCCTTAAGCACCGCGGCGTGATCTGCGAGAAATGCGGTGTCGAGGTCACCCTCTCCAAGGTCCGGCGCGAGCGCATGGGACACATAGAATTGGCGTCGCCGGTTGCGCATATCTGGTTTCTGAAGTCGCTGCCTTCGCGTCTCGGTATGGTTCTCGACATGACCCTCAAGGACATCGAGCGCGTGCTCTACTTCGAGGCCTACGTGGTGGTCGAGTCGCACGTGGAAGACCCCAAGCTCAAGCGCAGCATGATCCTCACCGAGGATGATTACCTCAACAAGCTGGAGGAGTATGGCGACGAGTTTCGCGCCATCATGGGCGCCGAAGGCGTCCGCGAGCTGCTGCGCTCCATTGATCTGCCCAGTGAAGTCGAGAAATTGCGCGCCGAGCTTTCGAAGACCGGGTCCGAAACCAAGCTGAAGAAAATCTCCAAACGCCTGAAGGTGCTGGAGGCCTTCCAGCGCTCCGGCATCAAGCCAGACTGGATGGTTCTGGAGGTGCTGCCGGTGCTGCCCCCGGAATTGCGCCCCCTGGTGCCGCTGGATGGCGGCCGCTTCGCCACCTCCGACCTCAACGATCTCTATCGCCGGGTGATCAACCGCAACAATCGCCTGAAGCGCCTGCTTGAGCTGAAGGCTCCGGAAATCATCGTGCGCAATGAGAAGCGCATGCTGCAGGAAGCCGTGGATTCTCTGCTCGACAACGGCCGGCGCGGCAAGGCCATGACTGGCGCCAACAAGCGTCCGCTGAAATCCCTTGCCGACATGATCAAGGGCAAGAGTGGCCGTTTCCGCCAGAACCTTCTCGGCAAGCGGGTGGATTATTCCGGCCGTTCGGTGATCGTGGTGGGCCCGCAGCTCAAACTGCATCAGTGCGGCCTGCCGAAGAAGATGGCGCTGGAGCTGTTCAAACCATTCATTTTCCACAAGCTGGAGGTGATGGGCCTGGCCACCACCATCAAGGCGGCGAAAAAGATGGTCGAAGACGAGGAAGCCATCGTCTGGGACATCCTCGAAGACGTCATCCGCGAACACCCGGTGCTGCTCAACCGCGCGCCCACACTGCACCGTCTGGGCATACAGGCGTTCGAGCCGGTACTCATCGAGGGCAAGGCCATCCAGCTGCACCCCTTGGTGTGCGCCGCCTTCAACGCCGACTTCGACGGCGACCAGATGGCCGTGCACGTGCCGCTCTCGCTGGAAGCGCAGATGGAGGCACGCACCCTCATGCTTGCGTCCAACAACGTGCTTTCCCCAGCCAACGGCGAACCCATCATCGTTCCATCCCAGGACATCGTTCTGGGGCTGTATTACATGACGCGCGAAAAAATCAATGCGCGCGGCGAGGGCATGTTCCTCGCCAATGTGTCTGAAGCGCGGCGCGCTTACGAGACCGGGGCGGCGGAATTGCACGCTCGGGTCACCATCCGCATCAAGGAAGCGAATATCAAGGATGGCGAGCGGGTCGAAACGGTGAAGCGTGTGGAAACCACCCTCGGGCGGGCCCTGCTTTCGGAAATCCTCCCCCCGGGTCTGCCTTTCTCCTTCGTTGACAAGGCGCTCAAGAAAAAAGAGATTTCCCGCCTCATCAATGCGAGCTTCCGCCGCTGCGGCCTGCGCGAGACCGTGATTTTTGCGGACAAGCTCATGTATACGGGCTTTTCCTACGCCACACGGGCCGGCATGTCGATCGCCATCCGCGACATGCTCATCCCGGCAGAAAAGGAGCAGATCATCTCCACCGCCGAATCGGAGGTGAAGGAGATCGAGATGCAATACACCTCGGGTCTGGTGACGCAGGGCGAACGCTACAACAAGGTGGTCGACATCTGGGGTCGCGCCGGAGATGCCGTAGCCAAGGCGATGATGAGCCAGCTCGGTTCGGAAAAGGTGAGCGACCGCCAGGGCAAGCAGGTGTCGCAGGAGTCTTTCAATGCCATCTACATGATGGCCGATTCCGGTGCGCGCGGCTCCGCGGCGCAGATACGCCAGCTGGCCGGCATGCGCGGCCTGATGGCCAAGCCGGACGGCTCCATCATCGAAACCCCGATCACGGCCAATTTCCGTGAAGGCCTCAACATGCTGCAGTACTTCATCTCCACCCACGGCGCCCGCAAGGGCCTCGCCGATACGGCGCTGAAGACGGCAAACTCCGGCTATCTCACGCGCCGCCTGGTGGACGTGACGCAGGATCTGGTGGTGACCGACGATGATTGCGGTACCCGCGACGGCATGGTCATGAAGGCCCTGGTGGAAGGGGGCGAGGTGGTCGAACCGCTGCGCGAGAGAATCCTTGGCCGCGTGGCTGCCGTCGATGTGGTCAATCCGGAAAGCCAGGAAACTCTCCTGGAGGCCGGGACGCTGCTGGATGAGGCGGCTGTCGAAGCCATTGAGGCAATGGGTATAGACGAGGTCAAGGTGCGCACCCCGCTCACCTGTCAGACCCGCTACGGCCTGTGCGCCAAATGCTATGGGCGCGACCTGGGACGCGGCCATCTGGTGAACGCCGGTGAAGCGGTGGGTGTCATCGCCGCCCAGTCCATC
>JAJXXS010000174.1 GCA_021780975.1 Pseudomonadota bacterium | reverse complement strand
CAGCAGGGGCTGATGATGCGGTAACCTCTTTCGGCCGGCTGCACCTCGGGCGTGACATAGCGATAGCGTTTGCGCGCCTGTAGCGCCTTTTCGATGCGCTTCTGGTCCACCTCATTGGGGTGGAGCCTGGCGGTGACGCGGGGAACGGATGGGTTGAGCGCAGCGATCATGATTCGGTGCCGCCTTACAAGGGGAAGATTTCCTCTTCCAGGCAACCCACCACGCGGCCGGCGAATTCCACCAGGTAGACGGGCAGATTGGCTTCCTGATGACTGCCGACCTGCACGATTTCGCCCTGGCTGCCCTCCGCCACCAGCAGCGCATCCTCTGCCTGGTCCGGATAGCTGCCATCGTTGAAGAGATCGACCATGGCCTTGACCCGCTGGCCCCATTCATACTTAGGCAACCTCGGCTCGAACATGAGTATCCTCCCCGCTTTCTGCAATGGCTTCCGTATACGATTCCAGTTCCTTGGCCCTCATGCCGACCCGATAGCCGTAGGCCACGAAGTCGATACCATAGATGTAGAACTGCTGCAGAAATGTTCCGATGCTGGTGACGTAGCCGACGTCCCCTTTCTTCACCAGAATTTCGCCAATGTCCTTGCCTGGAAACGTGCCGTCGTTGCGCACCGTCTTGCGCGAACGCACCTTGTCGCCGTAGTTGAATCTGGGCGGATCGTTGAGTTCGACCACGTCACTGTCGCGCGCGATTTTTGCCATGACCTCTTCCTTTCAGAACACGCTTGTGCCGCCCAGCGCCATGCGTCGACGGGCGACCCGGCGCACCTCCGGATCGGGATCCTCCACCAGCCCCGCGATATGCGCCGTGCCCAGCCTCACGGCGGCCTCGTAGCGGACGCGCCAGTCGGCGTCGTGCGTGAGATTGGCCAATTGCCATTCATCCATCCTGGCCGCCGCCGCAACCCGCACGTCGCCGTCGGCGTCCGCCGCCAGGCGGGGAAGCCATTCCGTGGCGATGCGCTGTGCGACCGCGATGCGTACCTGGGCATCGGGATCGTCCAGCATGGTCACCAGCATGCTGGGCGGCAGGCGCCGGGCGACGATCTGGCGCACGTAATAGTCCGTGTCGTGGCGCATGGGCGCCAAGTCGTCGCCATGGAGCCGGGAAGCCACGCGGATGCGCACCTCGCGGTGCGGGTCGTTGCGCAACGCCAGCAGATGGCGCTCCGGCAGACGCAGCGCCACGGTCATGCGCACCGTTTCATCGGGATCACGCACCAGTGGCGGCAAGTGGAACACATCCGCATACTTGGCTCCCACGGCGCGCGCCTCGAAATAGGGATGCTCCAGGTAATCGTTGGCCAGGCCGCGATTCCAGGCGAAGAAACGGTCGATGCGCCTGGCATAGCGGTCCTGCACGCAGGCATGGGCCGGTTCGCAGCGCCCGGCAGCCCGCAGGGCCTGATGAGCGCACAATGCGCAATCGACGTCGCAGCCCTGCCAGTCCTTGGCTTCCAGAGGCTCATTCATCGTCGTCGTCCCGGCCCATGCGCTGCAGTACGCCGTCGAGCACCGAGCCGCCCAGGCGGTCGGACGGATCTAGCTCCCTCAGCTTCTGCACCGCTCTGCGCCCCTGGTCCAGCCGGCCCAGACGCAGGTTGAGATAGCCGCAGCCTTTGAGCGTGAAGAGATAGAAGCGCGGCAGCACGGCCTCGTAGCGGCCGAAGTCCGCGTCGCCAGGGCTAACGTCCTGCCAGTCGGGGTCAAGGCCGAGGGCGCGGCCTGCTTGCGCCAGACAGCGCTGCGCGACCGTCAGGGCTTCTTCGAGGCGGCTCTTGTAGAAGTAATAGCGGTAGAACCCGATCATGACCGCCAGATGGTTCGGTGCCAGTTCCTCGGCCAACCGCAGATGCTGCTCGGCCGCTTCCGCCTGGTGATAGGACTGCCCGGCCAGGCGTATCTGCTCCTCGGCGGCGGGCGGCAGCCCCCCACCCAGGCAGGCAGACTCGATGGCGGACCAGTCCTGGGCTTGCATATCGAGGCCCTCAGTTCTTGCGCCCGATGCTGCCGATGGCCACGCTTGCCACCCCCGGCTGCGCACTGCTTGAACTGCAGCCGCAGGAAGGCGAGTTGGGCGTGACGAAGGTCAGCCCGGTGCTCATGGCACTGTCGGCGAAATCGATGGTCGCGCCCTGCAGCAGCATACGGCTCTCGGCCGGGAGAAACAGGCGGACACCGTTGACCACCACCACCGCGTCGCCACTTTTGGGCTCAGCCTCGACAGTGAATTCAGAACTCAGGCCCGAACATCCCCCCGGCGAGACGACCAAGCGGAAGCCGGCCCCTTCGGAGGGACCGTTGAAGCGGATCATGCGGCGGATGAATTTCTCTGCGCCTGGGGTGATGCTCAAGTCCATCATGATTTCCTCAGGCGGCCTGGTAGCGCGGATAGGCACCGTCGATGATGCAGGTGTCGTCCACCGGGCACACCGCGACGCATTGCGGCTCGTCGAAATAGCCGATGCACTCGGTGCATTTCTCCGGCTTGATGATGAACGTGCCGTCCTTCTCACGTATGGCGTTGTTGGGGCACTCCGGCTCGCAGGCGGAGCAGGCGGTGCACTGGGAGGTAACGATCTTGTAGGCCATGTTCAGACTCCAGGTTGAATAAACTCAGGCGGCCGCGCTTTCGGGCGTATAGGCGCCCTGACGGATCTGGGCATCGCCGCGCGCCTCATGGACGATTTCGCCCTGCTTGATCTTGCCCAGGTAGTCCTTGAACCAGCGCAGCGCCGACTGTTCGATGAATTCGTTGGCGTACTCGTCCACCGCCTCGATGCCGGCGTTCTTCAAGTCGGCCTTGGGACAGCCGCCGATCTTGGCCACGAACACCGCGTGGCAATCGTTGATGGCGCGGATCACCGTAGCCAGCGAGTCCTCGTCGCCGTAGCCGCCCTGGCAATAGAGGTCCACGCGCCGATGGCCGACGAACTTGGCCGACTGGGTGGAGAGTTCGAAGATCTGGAATTCCTTGGCATGGCCGAAATGTTCGTTGATGCGCCCGCTGCCCTTGGTGGCGATAGCCACCAGCACCTGCACGTCGGCAAACTCGTTGCCCAGTTCGGCCAACTCCGCGTGCTTGGCCTCGGATTCCTTCTGGCGCTCGGCTTCCACCACTTCCTGGTATTTCTTGCGGCCCTCCAGGTCGTAGCTGACGTCCATTTCCATGATCTTGTCGGTGGTGAACTCCGACGAGCGGTCCTCGCCCAGCAGGCCCACCGCATCGGCGCGGCACTGGCGGCAGTGGCGCATCATGTTCATCTCGCCTTCGCAGCTGTCCTGCAAGGCCTTGAGCTCCTGCGCCGTGGGGCCGCGCTGGCCGTTGAGGCCGAACACGGTGCCGTGCTCCGGTGCGGAAATCAGCGGCATGATGTTGTGCAGGAAGGCGCCGCGGCTTTTTACCGCCTTGTTCACCTCGACCAGATGGGCATCGTTGATGCCCGGAATCATCACCGAGTTGACCTTCACGAGGATCTTCTCCGCGGTCAGCATCTCCAGCCCCAGCATCTGGCGCTCGTGCAGGATGCGCGCCGCCTCGACGCCGGTGTAGCGTTTGTTCTTGTAGAAGATCCAGGGATAGATCTTGGCACCCACCTCGGGATCGACCATGTTGATGGTCACGGTGACGTGGTCGACGTTGTATTTCTTGATCTCCTGCACGTAGTCGGGCAGTGCCAGGCCATTGGTGGACAAGCACAGCTTGATGTCTGGGGCGACCTGCGAGATCAGCTCGAAGGTCTTGAAGGTCTTGGCCGGATTGGCGAGCGAATCGCCCGGGCCGGCGATGCCCAGCACGGTCATCTGGGGTATGGTGGACGCCACGGCCAGGACCTTCTTGGCCGCCACTTCCGGCGTGAGCTTTTCGCTCACCACACCGGGCCGCGATTCGTTGGCGCAGTCGTACTTGCGGTTGCAGTAGTTGCACTGGATGTTGCAGGCCGGCGCCACCGCCACGTGCATGCGCGCGTAATGGTGATGGGCCTCTTCGCTGTAGCAGGGATGGTTCTTCACCTTCTCCCAGATGTCCGGGGCAAGATCACCCTGGCCGCCGCTGGAACCACAGCTGGCCTTGCCGCTGCCACCGCTGGTACCGCAGCCTTTGTGCTCCGCCATCTGCTGCATGACGTCTTCCATGGAGCTTCCGGACTTCTTGATGCTGTCGATGCTCACTTCCTGCTGCATGCCTGTTCCCCTTGCCGATAACCCCGCCCACGGGGTAGTGCAAGGGCTACAGCAACCGCCATGCCAGACGCACAAGGCATTGATTAGGCGATCACTTTCATGGATGCCTGGAAATCGCGTCGCGACAATGGCAGAAAAGTTTGTCGCGTTTGTAAGGAAGGTTACAGGCTGAACCGCGTTTGCCTCATGCTGCGCGGCAAGCTAAAAACGCGCGTGGAAGAATTGCTTGCCGAAACGGACTGGCTACGAGCCGCTCGGACCGTCGGCGACGAAAATGGCAGTCAGAATTTCTTGACTTGAATATTGAATTTCTGGATGGCGTATCCGAGTTGCCGCGGCGTGATGCCCAGCAAACGGGCGGCCTTGGCCTGCACCCAGCCGCATTGCTCCATGGCCCAGACCAGCTTGTCCCGCTCGGTGGCGGACGCGGGGGGTTCGGCTTCGTCACCCTCGTTTGCTGCCTTGGCGATCGTCGGCTTGTCCTCCACGGAGGCAACGGCGCGCTCCATCGGCATGATGGGGATAGCCTGCCCCATGCCCGGGGGCTGCAGAGTCATGGAAAAGCACTTGTTCTGCTGGCAAGGCATGTCCACTTCGCGGATGGTGCCGGCGCGGGCCATGGTGGCGGTGCGTTCCAGGCAGTTCTCCAGCTCCCGCACGTTGCCCGGCCAGTTGCACTGCACCATGATCTGCATGGCTTCGGCGCTGATGGTGAGCTTGCGCTCGTTCTCCCGATTGAACTTGTCGAGGAAGTGCTGCACCAGCGGCGGGATGTCTTCGCGCCGCTCCCGCAAGGGCGGTAAAAAAATCGTCACCACGTTGAGCCGATAGTAGAGATCGGCGCGGAACTCCCCTTCCGCCACTGCCTGCTCCAGATTGCGATTGGTGGCCGCCACCAGACGCACGTCCACCTTGATCGCCTTGCTGCCGCCCACCCGTTCGAACTCGCGTTCCTGCAGCACCCGCAGCAGCTTGGTCTGGAACGTCGGGGAGATGTCGCCGATTTCATCCAGGAACAGGGTGCCGCCGTGCGCCAGCTCGAAACGGCCCTTGCGCTCCTGCGCGGCGCCCGTGAATGCGCCCTTCTCATGCCCGAACAGTTCCGACTCCAGCAGGGTTTCCGTGAGCGCTGCGCAGTTGACGCGGATGAAGGGCTTGTCCTTGCGCGGACTGGAATAATGCACCGCGCGCGCAATCACCTCCTTGCCGGTACCGCTTTCGCCGCGCAGCAGGATCGTGGCGCGCGAGGGCGCGGCCTGGTGGACTTCGGCGAACACCGCCTGCATGGCCTTGCTGTTGCCGATGACGTTGTCCAGCTTGTAGCGGCCCTGCAACTCCTTTTGCAGGCGATGCTTTTCCTGCATCAGCAGGTTGCGCTCGGCCGCCACATTTCGGTGCAGGCGCACCGTTTGTCCTACCAGGTTGGCCACCATGGAGAGAAAACGCACATCGCCCTCGAAGCTCAGAGTGCCCTGGCCGTTTTCGCGGTCGCCGCTGATGACGCCTATCGTCTCCCGTCCGCCTTTGATGGGCACGCCGACAAAGGCGATGACGGGACCGTCCTCCAGGTTGCGGGAACCGGTGCGGTTGAGAAACATCGGCTCCTCCGCCACATTCGGTATCACCACGGGCAGCCCGGTCTTCATGATGTGCCCGGTCACCCCTTCGCCGACACTGAAGCGGCCTGACTGGATTTCCTGTTCCGACAGGCCGGTGGCGCCCACCACGCGCAGGCAGCCGATTTCATCCACTAGGCTGACCATGATGCGGCGCATGCCCAGATGCGTGGAAAGAATGTTCACCACCCCGCGCACCGTTTTGGGGAAATCTAGCGAAGAGCTCAGCACTTTGCTGATCTCGTAAATGGTGACCAGCTCCAGACTGCCCTTGCGCGCGACGCCCTTGCTCATCTTCAACAATCCCGTGTTGCGACCCTCTGGCACTTTCCCGGTTCCACCCAATACGGGCTCAACCTCGGGTCCGCACAGTTCAGCCGTACCGATGAGACGCAAATAACATGCCAATAACATGGCTGACGACAGGGCTATTGGGCGCGACCCCGCGCGGATAGCCCTGGCAACCCCGGCCAAGCGGGCCCGCAACGGCACGAGGATCATCTTGATGGAAGCAAACGTGACCGCCAGGCTGTAGGGTTTTTGTCTCGAACCCTACAAACGCGACAACCGAACTTCGCAAAATTGTTCCTTGCATTTCAATCGCTTGTTTCGTTTCGTGCGCATGGCACGGCCGTTGCTCAAGCTCCTCTGAACGCCTTCGCGGCCGCATTCAAGGACATCCATGTCAACCAAGCCCATCTACTTCGACTACTCAGCGACGACGCCGGTGGACCCGCGGGTGGCGGCGAAGATGATTCCGTACCTGACGGAGAAGTTTGGCAACCCGGCGAGCCGCTCGCACGCCTACGGCTGGGAG
>JAJXXS010000056.1 GCA_021780975.1 Pseudomonadota bacterium | reverse complement strand
CACCATGGAGACCTTGCTGGTGCACGCGGCAGTCGCGCAGCAGTTCCTGCCGCGCATCGGCGAGGTCTACCGTGCCAAGGGTGTGGAGATGCGCGGCTGCGAGCAGACGCTTGCGCTGCTGCCGGGCATTGTCGCCGCCAGCGAGGCCGACTGGCACGAGGAATACCTGGCGCCCATCGTCAGCATCCGCGTGGTGGCGGACATCGACGCCGCGATCGACCACATCGCGCGCTACGGCTCGCAGCACACCGACGCCATCGTCACCGAGGACTACACGCGCGCGCGCCGCTTCCTGCGCGAAGTCGATTCCGCCAGCGTCATGGTGAACGCCTCGACGCGCTTCGCCGACGGCTTCGAGTACGGCCTGGGCGCGGAGATCGGCATCTCCACCGACAAGATCCACGCCCGCGGCCCGGTTGGCCTGGAAGGCCTCACCAGCCAGAAGTGGGTGGTGCTGGGCGATGGCCAGATCCGGGTCTGAGTTGGCAAACCAGGCTGCAGCCGGCGGTCGGCGGTCGGCAGCGAACCCCGCGCCGCTCGGCCTCCTGGGCGGCACCTTCGATCCCATCCATTACGGCCACCTGCGCCTGGCCGAGGAAATGGGCGAGGCGCTGGGCCTGGCCCAGGTGCGCCTGGTGCCCGCCGGCCTGCCGCCGCATCGCAGCGCCCCCGCCACCGCAGCAAGCCAGCGCCTGCAAATGGTGCGCCTGGCGGTCGCCGGCAACCCGCGCCTGGTGGTGGACGACCGCGAGATCCGCAAGACCGGCCCCAGCTACACCACCGAAACGCTGGCCGAAATCCGCGCCGAGGTCGGCCCCGACGCCCCGCTCTGGCTGTTCATGGGTGCGGACGCGTTTCTGGGCCTGGCCACCTGGCACGATTGGCAGCGCCTGTTCGAGTTCGCCCACATCGCCATCGCCCACCGTCCCGGCTACCGCCTCATCCAGTCGGATGCGCTGACCGATTCCCTGCGCAGCGAGGTCGAGCATCGCCTCGTCGACACGCCGCCGGCCACGCCCGCCGGCAGCCTGTGGCGCTTCACCATCACTCCCCTGGACATCTCCGCCACCGCCGTGCGCGAACGCCTGCGCCGCGGCCAGAGCATCCGTTATCTGGTGCCCGAGGCGGTGCGCACCTACATCGAGGAGCAAAAACTCTACCCATGAACCTGCAAGACAAGATCGCCGCCGTGGTTGCGGCTCTCGAAGACATCAAGGCGCGCGACATTACCGTGCTGGACACACGCCCCCTCACCTCGCTGTTCGAATGCATGATCATCGCCAGCGCCGACTCCGCACGCCAGACCAAAGCGCTCGCCAACAGCGTGCGGGAAAAGGCACACGAGCTGCAGCAGCCCGTGGTCGGCGTGGAAGGCGAGCAGAGCGGCGAATGGGTGCTGGTGGACCTGGGCGACATTCTGGTGCACATCATGCAGCCCGCCATCCGCGCCCACTACAACCTGGAAGAGCTGTGGAGCGCGGGCGAGAAGGCGCGCAATCACGCGGCGCACGCCTGACACGTACCAACGATCAGCGGAAACAAAGAGGGAGGAGATGCGCAACGCCGCCTTGTGCTGCCTTGGCCTGAGTGGCACGCTGTTGATATCGGGCTGCGCTTCCATCGTCGATGGCGAACAGCAAAGCCTGTCCGTGGAGACACGCCATCAGGATGTCGCCGTTTCCGGCGCGCAATGCAAGTTGCGCAATGACAAGGGAACATGGTTCGTCACCACGCCGGGCAGCGTCACCGTGCACCGCAGCTATCAGGACATGGTGGTGGAATGCAGCAAGACGGGCCTGCCCACGGGTTGGGCCAGCGTCAAGTCTTCCACCAAGGGCATGGCCTTCGGCAACATCCTGCTCGGCGGCATCATCGGTGCGGGGGTGGATATCGGCAACGGCGCTGCCTATGATTACCCGCAGCTGATCGTCGTCGACATGGGCAAGACGAAGTCGATCACCACCGAACCGGCCAAGACGCCCGCGCCGAACCCAAGCGAGCGCGAAAGTAACCCGGGCGCCGGGCACTGAGATACAAGAACATTACCCCAGGGAGATTTGCATGTCCGTCCTACGCCTGATCCTCGTCCTCGCGCTGCCACTGGTCGCCCTGCTGGGAGCCTGTTCGTTCAATGCCTATTACAACCCCGCCTTCACCGACAAGCCCATCACGGTGGAACAGAAGCTGCCGGGCAAGGCGCTGGTGTACAACACGCCGACCGATGCGAAGTACGTGTTCTCCGGCCACCCCACGAGCTTCACCGGCGGCGGCACCACGCTTTCCATAGAATTGGGCGACATCGCCGACCAGATCGCCGTCAACACCTTCGACAACCTGTTCCAGGGCGGCGCCAGCTTCGCCGACTCTCTGAACAATGCCAGCGACTATGCGGTTGTGGTCACGCCCAAGATCACATCCTTCTCGTACGCCTACAACCAGCTCAAGAACCTGGGCTTCGCCATCACGCCCCAGGTGGATATCAACCTCCACGTCAAGGTGACGCGCGCCACGATGGTGGTGCTGGACAAAAACTACACGTCCGGCCTGGTCGACGGCAAGTCCTACATGCTGAGCGGCTCCCCAGGCGAAGAAGCCAGCCGCGCCGCGCACAAGGTCATTTCCGACCTGATGAACCAGGCCGCCAGGGACACCTATCAGGCTTTGGCCAACCCGCCGGTGACGAGCAAGTAAGCGGGCCAGGCCAGGCGTTATGGGGCGCGCCCTCGCGCTGGGAGATGGATCGAGCGGACCATATTCCGCCGCTACACCTCCTCAGCGCAACAGGCTGCAGTCGAGTCCGCCCAACCGGAAAAGGGCAGACAGATGCCTGAAATCCGTCTGATGCCAGGGGGGCAGGGCGTCTCTCAATTTTTTCAACTGGGCCGTCAACGCCAAATTTCGGGACTGACGCGCCGGGCTCTTGATCGCCACCATGAACGGCATGAAGAACGTGGCGTACACGTGGGCATGCGGCAATAGGGGCTCGGCCGCCCGACGGAAATCCTGCGGCGCGAAGGCGGCCCGTAGGGAATTCAGGTAATCCCGCGTAAACAGTTCGGGCTGCCGGTCCTGATATTGATGAGCGAAATAGAGGATGGATCGTTCCGCCTTGAGATGCCCGAAATCCACCAGATAAACACCGCCCCCGGGCCTCAGAACACGGGCCACTTCCGCAAAGGCCCTCTTGAGGGCGTGCTCGTCCGGCAGGTGGTGCAAAGCCATGGTGGAGATGACGGCATCGACCGAAGCGTTCGGGTATGCGGAGAGCGAGGTGATGTCGCCATGCTGAAACGTGACATTGCGAAGCTGTTGGTGCGCAACCCGTGCGCCGGCCTGCTCCAGCATGGGCTCGGACAGGTCCACGCCGACGAATTGCGTGCCGGGGTTGAGCCGGGCCACCATCGCCAATTGGTTGGCCGGCCCGCAGGCCAGATCCAGCACGGTGTCCCCTGGCCGGATGACCTCGCAAATATTGGCGCAATGGAACAGATAGACCGGCGCCATGACGCCGTCCTCAAGCCCCGCCCGCACATAGGACGCGACCTGCTCCGCATCGTCCATGATCAAGTCGGGTTCAGGCAGCCGAGGACTGCGCTCGCGCGTAATCCATTCTCTAAACGCCGTTTTTATGAGCCCTATGCTTGGCATATCCCAACGGTGCTTGCTGGTACTGGAACAAAATCGGTCCGGTCTTTGCTCCACTCTGGATTTCGCGGTGATCGTCCGTTTCTTCTCGGCCCGGCGCAGCAACACCCGTTCCACGCATCACTCACCTTGGACCCTCGCGAATCGCGAGTGACCGTGTTGCAAATGGAAGCACAGATGGGATTTACGTCAGCGAACTGCGGAAACTGAAGACCCGTCCATCGGCCATAGAGGTGTACCTGGAACTAGGGACAAAGGCGTTCCGGCAAAAGGTCTCGGCTTGCACATCTAAACGGATGGCCGGCCCGGCCGGCGCACATCATCGCGTCAGATCGACGACCAGTGTGAGCGGTTCCGCCGAAGGCACTCGGTCTATCCTGTTGAAAGATTTGGAGATGCCAACTCGGGGCCAGGCACCATATCCCCCTCACAGCACTTTACCCTGCTGCGCGCTTTCCCTGCCCTGCTCCACGCCCCCTGCCCCAGGCCATGAGCAGCCCCAACCCCGCCAGCAGCATCAGCCACTCGGCCGGTTCCGGCACGGCCGCCAGTACCTCGTCGGCGAGAATCTGGTGCAGATGTGCGGTGGGGTGCACGTCGTCCCAGAAAGCGTAGGTGTCCTGCACAGCGGAACTGCTGACGCACACCGTGCTGTAGAGGCAGCCCTGCGTGAGATTGGTGAAGCCATAGCTGGCAGCGTTGGCGAACACCTGATTCATGGCGCCGAAGACATCGAACTGGATGATGTTGGCATTGAAGCCCGCGCTGCTCTGGAGCGTGTCGAGCTTAGATGCCAACGTGGCGTTGAATCCCTGCGAATACAGGGTCGCCGCGTTGGATGCATAAGGGATCGTGGCGTCCGCACTGAGCAGGCGCGGGGTGAGCCCAAGGTCGGGCATGTTGAGCACGAGGATGTGGCGCGCGCCATGGCTTTCCAGCGTGTCCACTGCGTTGGTCACGTTGGTGGTGCTATTGCCTATCGTATTGGCGGCGCTGGTCAACGTGACCGTCGACAGGTTGGCGAACAGCGCCAGCGCGTCGTCGGCGCCGGCCCACACGGTGTAGAGGCCGTTGGGGTCGAGGCTGTTGCTGCCGACATAGCTGCTGATCTCCTGGCTCAGGCCGGGCAGGCCAGACAACCCATAATTATTGTTGAGGACATTTGTACTGCCGCTGGTGGCGCCACCCCAGGCGTAATCGTGCAGGCTCACGCCCAGGCCCTTCGCCAGATCCTCCACCATCACTGGGCCGTTGGAGAAGCGGCCCTGCCAGTAGGGTGGGGGCGGAAACCACCCGGTGGCGGCATAGACGTTGCCGTTGTCCGACAGGCTGTCGCCGAAGGCGTACACGCCGTCGAAGGCCAGGGCCGGGGTACTCAGCGCCAGGCCCAGCAGGGCGGCGAGCAGGGGCATGCGTTTCATGAAGATCCTCCTCGGTTTTTCGATTTGCCGGCCATTGTAGGGGACCTTCCGGCGCCATTAATGAATATAAGATTAAGAACTCCGGCGTTATGCCTTCTGGACTAGCTTGGGCGTCAATACTGCACCACGTCCGGGTCCAGGCTGCGCCACAGATACCAGGTCGCCACCGTGCGCCAGGGCGCGTAGCGCTCGCCCCAGGCGGACAATTCCTTGGCATTGGGCAGGCGGCCGTCCAGATAATGGCGCGCCACAGCCTTCTGCAAACCCATGTCGTCCACCGGCCACACGTCGGGGCGGTTCAAGTGGAAGATGAGGAACATCTCCGCGGTCCAGCGGCCGATGCCGCGCACGGCGGTGAGCTGGGCGATGAGCGCGGCGTCGGCGCTGCGCCGCCAGCGCTTCGGGTCCAGCCGGCCGTCGGCGAAGTGTCCGGCGAGATCATGCAGATACTCGGCCTTGCGCACGGTGAGTCCCTGGGCGCGCAGCTTGTGGGGAGCAATGGCCAGCACCCGGGCGGGCGCGACCTCGCCCAGCGCCTGGGCCAGACGCATCCAGATGGCCTCGGCGGCGCGCGTGGAAATCTGCTGGCTGACGATGGCACGCGCCAAGGTGGCGAAGGCCCCGCTGCGCTGCACCAGCACGGCGTCACGATGCAGCGCCATGAGGGTGGCCAGCCTCTCGTCGCGCGCGGCCAATTCACGGCAGGCGCCCGCCCAATAGCGCGGGCGCCTAGGAGCCGGCAGGCTCCTGGATTCAGGCATTGAGGCGTTCGAGCAGGGCCTCGGTTTTCTCCGGCTCGGTGTTCTTCAGCAGGCGCTGCACCATGGGTGCGACCTCATCGACGTGGCTGCGCAGGATCTGCTGCTTGACCTGCAGCAGACTCGCCGGGTGCATGGAAAAATTGCGCAGCCCCAGGCCCAGCAGGAGGCGCGTGAGCCTGGGGTCGCCCGCCATCTCGCCGCACACCGCCACCGGCTTGCCGGCCTTCTCGCCGGCACGCAGGGTCATGCGCACCAGTTCCAGCACCGAGGGGTTGAGCGGATCGTAGAGATGGGCCACGGCGTCGTCCACGCGGTCGATGGCCAGGGTGTACTGGATGAGATCGTTGGTGCCGATGGAAAGATAGTCGAGATGGCGCGCGAAGGCCGCCGCCATGAGCGCCGCCGCCGGCACCTCGATCATGCCGCCCACCGGCAGCCCGTGGTCGAAGGGCAGGCCGTCGGCGCGCAGGCTGGCGCGCGCCTGTTCGATATGCTGCAGCGCCTGGCGCAATTCCGCCAGGCTGGCCAGCATGGGGATGAGCAGACGCACGCGGCCATGCACCGAAGCGCGCAGGATGGCGCGCAACTGGGTCTGGAACAGGCGCGGCTCGGCCAGGCATAGGCGGATGGCGCGCAGGCCCAGGGCGGGATTCTCGGCGGCGCGATGTCCCCAGGGCGCGCGCTTGTCGGCGCCGAGGTCGAGGGTGCGGATGGTGACGGGCTTGCCGTCCATGGCGTCCACCACGCTGCGATAGGCCTGGTACTGCTCCTCCTCGTCGGGCAGGTCGGCGCGGTTGAGGAAGAGGAACTCGCTGCGGAACAAG
>JAJXXS010000371.1 GCA_021780975.1 Pseudomonadota bacterium | reverse complement strand
GCGACCAATTCGGCGAAGTGCAGACGCTGAGCAACAACTGGGCACCTTCCCTGGTGCGGCTGTACGATTTCTACTGGCGCCAGCACCTCGGGAAGGACAATACTCTGCGGCTGGGCATGATGAACGTGGCGGATTATTTCGGCAACGTGGAGGCGGCCGGCCAGCTGCTCAACGCCTCCTTCGGGCTGGTGCCCAGCATCAGCGTCAATGTGCCGTTGACCCCGACCTACCCCTATACCGGTACCGGCGCGGTGGATACCCATGTGGCGGGTTCTTGGTCCGGCACGGTGGGATTGTTCCAGGGAAATCCCCTCAAGCCCGGGCGGCCATTTGGCGGCGGCGCCATGGCGCTGGCGGAACTCGACCGCCTGTGGCCGGACGGAGCGGGGCGGGCCAGGGTCGGGGCTGGCTTGTGGCGATACCGTCCAGCACCCGGCGAGGCCAGCGCCTGGGGCTGGTATGGACAGACCGAACGGCAACGCGAGTGGGGCGGCCGCCCCCTCGGCCTGTTTCTGCAGTGGGGCGCCAGCAGCGGTTCCGATGAACGCGTATCGGACTATGTGGGCTTGGGCGTGCGCTTGGAGCGGCCGTGGGCCGGGCGGGAGCAGGACGTGCTGAGCTTGGGTGCGGCCCGTGCCTGGCTGCGTGGCACGCCGCACCCGGCGGAAACGGTGCTGGAGGCCACCTATATCTGGCGCCTGGACAAATGGGTGGCGCTGCAGCCCGATCTGCAGTGGGTGCTCAATCCCGGCGGTGTCAACCCGGATGTCCTCGCCGGAATCCTGCGCCTGCACCTGGAGTTTTTCTGAGCAGGAAATTCGCGGTGCGCTAACACGTCTTAGTGGGCGGCTTCCCAGTTGGGGCCGGCGCCTATGCCGGCCTTGAGGGGCACCTTGAGCTGGGCGACGCCGGCCATGAGGCGGGGCAGCGCCTCCATGACCCCATCTTGCTCGCCCCTGGGGACTTCGAGGACCAATTCGTCGTGCACTTGGAGGATGAGGCGCGCGCCCAGCCGGGTCTCATCAAGCCAGTTCTGCACCGCGATCATGGCGAGCTTGATGAGGTCCGCCGCGGTGCCCTGCATGGGGGCATTGATGGCCGCGCGTTCGGCGCCTTGACGACGCTGGGGGTTGCGGCTGCCGATTTCCGGCAGATACAGGCGGCGTCCGAACACCGTCTCCACGTAGCCGTGCTGGCGTGCCTGGTTGCGGGTGTCTTCCATATAGCGCGCCACGCCGGGGTAGCGGGCAAAGTAGCGGTCTATCCAGTTCTGCGCCGCGGCGCGCTCGATGCCCAGCTGGCTTGCCAGGCCAAACGCCGACATGCCGTAGATGAGGCCGAAATTGATGACCTTGGCCATGCGTCGCTGATCGGCGCTGACCTGGGCCAGTGGCACGCCAAACACCTCGGCCGCGGTGGCCGCGTGGATGTCCTCGTCGGCGGCAAAGGCGCTCAGCAGGCCGGCGTCGTCGGACAGATGCGCCATGATGCGCAGTTCGATCTGCGAGTAGTCGGCGGAGACGATGACGTGCCCGGGCGGGGCGATGAAGGCTTCCCGAATGCGGCGCCCCTCGACGGTGCGTGCGGGGATGTTCTGCAGATTGGGGTCGGAACTGGCCAGCCGGCCGGTCACGGCGGTGGCCTGGGAAAAGCTCGTGTGCACCCGTCCCGTGGCGGGATTGATCATGGCCGGCAGCTTGTCTGTATAGGTCGACTTGAGCTTGGCCAGGCCACGGTAATCCAGCAGGGCGCGCGGCAGTGGGTAGTCTGCAGCCAGGGTCTCCAGCACTTCTTCGTCGGTGGATGGGGCGCCCCCGGGCGTTTTCTTGATGACCGGCAGCTTCATTTCGCCGAAAATGATCTCCTGGATCTGCTTGGGCGAATTGAGGTTGAAGGGATGTCCGGCGATCTGGAAAGCGCGCTGCTCCAGCTCCAGCATTTTCTCGCCCAGCTCGCGGCTTTGGCGCGCGAGGGCGTCGCGGTCAAGCAGAATCCCTGCGCGCTCCATGCGGAATAGCACGGGCGCGACTGCCATCTCGATGGCCTGGTAGACATAGCGGAGGCCCTCACTCGCCTCGATCTGCGGCCACAACACCTGATGTACCCGCAGGGTGATGTCGGCATCCTCGGCGGCGTAGCGGGTGGCGGTTTCGATATCCACCTGATTGAAGGTGATGCGTCCCGCCCCCTTGCCGGTGACCTGGTCATAGCTCAGCACGTCGAGGCCGGTATGCCGGGCGGCCAGGCTGTCCAGGTCATGGGATTGATGGGCTTCCAGCACATAGGACTGCAGCAGGGTGTCATGGGCCACGCCCCTCAGCTCGATGCCGTGGTTGGCAAAGACATGGCGGTCGAACTTGGCGTTCTGCAGCAGCTTGGGCCTGGCCGCGTCTTCGAGCCAGGGCTGGAGATGGCGCAGGGCCACCTCCGCGGCAATCTGTGCGGGCGCTCCCGCGTAGTCATGGGCGAGCGGCAGATAGGCCGCCTCCCCCGGCGTGACCGCCAGCGACAGCCCCACCAGGCGGGCCTTGAGGGGCGCAAGGCTGTCCGTTTCCGTGTCCAACGCAGTGAGCGGGGCGCCCTCGATCTTTTCCAGCCACGCGCGCAGCTGGCCTTCGCCCAACAGCGTTTCATAAGCTTCGCGGTGCTTCCCCGCCCCGGGGTCTTTGCTTTCGCTGGCCGGTTCGCCAGCGCTGGCCTCGAGTTCGTTGAGCCACGTGCGGAAGCCGTAACGCTGAAACAGGGCGCGCAAGACGGAGGTATCCGGTGGCTGCTTCACCAGGCTTTCCGGCGCGAAGGGCAGGGCCACATCGGTTTTAATGGTGAGCAGCTTCCTGGCCATGGGCAGCCAGTCGAGCGCCTGGCGCAGATTGTCTCCCACTGCGCCCTTGATTTCGGCGGCCCGCGCCATGATCTCGTCGAGGCTGCCATATTCCCCCAGCCACTTCACGGCAGTCTTGGGGCCGACCTTGGCGACACCCGGGACGTTGTCCACGCTGTCGCCAATCAGGGTCAGGTAGTCGACGATGCGCGCCGGCTCGACGCCGAATTTGGATGTCACGCCGGCGGCATCGAGCTTTTCATTGCTCATGGTGTTGACGAGGGTGACCTGATCGTTGACGAGCTGGGCCATGTCCTTGTCGCCGGTGGACACGAGGCTTTGCCAGCCGCGCTGGGCACCTTCCGTCACCAGGGTGCCGATGACGTCGTCGGCCTCCATGCCATCCACCACCACGAGCGGCCAGCCCAGCGCCCGTATGCTCTCGAAGAGGGGGGGAATTTGCGCCGCCAGGTCTTCCGCCATGGGCGGACGATGAGCCTTGTACTGCGGATACCAATCTTCGCGGAAGGTCTTGCCCTTGGGATCGAACACACAGGCGATATAATCCGCCGGGTAGTCCTTCTCCAGGCGCCGCAGCATGTTGAGCACGCCGTACAGCGCCCCAGTCGGGAATCCCTCGCGGTTGCGCAGGTCCGGCAAGGCGTGGAAGGCCCGGTAGAGATAGCTGGAGCCATCCACCAGGAGCAGGGTCTTAGCGGTCACTGGAAAATTCGATGCACAAAGACAAGATACCGGAAGTCGCCGATCCGCGCAGTTCCACGGAAATCAATTATTCGGCCAAGGAGTCGTGGCGGCTGTTCGGGATTATGGCAGAGTTCGTCGAGGCCACCGAGCGCCTCGCCTCCGTTCATCCCGCGGTGTCCATCTTCGGCAGCGCGCGCACGCCACCGGACCATGCCTATTACCTGCTCACCGAGCAGATCGCCCGGCTGCTTTCGGATGCCGGTTTCGCGGTCATCTCGGGCGGTGGGCCGGGGATCATGGAGGCGGCCAACAAGGGCGCCTACTTCGGCAAGTCATCGAGCGTCGGGCTCAACATCCAGTTGCCGCATGAGCAGCACACCAATGCCTACCAGGACATCAGCCAGAGCTTCCAGCATTTCTTCGCGCGCAAGGTGATGTTCGTGAAGTTCGCCTCCGCCTATGTCGTCATGCCGGGCGGCTACGGCACCCTGGACGAGTTGAGCGAGGCGTTGACGCTGGTGCAGACCGGCAAGACGCGCAAGATACCCATCATCCTGGTGGGGGCGAACTTCTGGCAGGGGCTTATCGACTGGTTCCGCACGCGTCTGGTCACGGAGGGCATGATAGACGCCAGGGATCTCGATCTGGTGCAGATCATCGATCAGCCGCAGCAGGTGGTGCAGGCCATCTTCAGCCATTACGAGACACGCGGCTTCACGCCTTCGGTGGCGGAGCGCGAAATTCAGCTCAGCCTGTAAACTATGCTCAGAATGACAACCGCTCGCCGGAGATACTCCATGCGCCCTTGGCAGGTTCTGCTACCGCTTCTCGTCCTTTCCACCCAGGTTCTTGCTGAGGGGGTGAATCCCCCTCCAGGATCCACGCCAGTGCCGGACGGCGCGCCCACGCTCAAGGGTGGCAATGTGCCGGAAATCACCATACGCAGCGAGGGCAAGACCAAGGTCGAGGAATTCCGTTACCACGGTGCCCTCTACATGGTGAAGGTGTATCCGCCGCACGGCAAACCTTACTATCTGATCGACCTCAACGGCCAGGGCCACTTCACGCGCTTTGACGGCCCCATCCCCCGGGTGCTGGTGCCGCAGTGGGTGATCGGCACTTTCTGAGGCGCGCCTTCGACCTTCGTCTGCCCTATACTTCCGCCCGTCGCCGCCCGCACGGGTTCATGACACATGCCTGACAACGACATCCCCCGCCAGCTGCCCGCCGCTGCTGGCCTAGCCTGGCTCAAGACCGGCTTCGCCCTGTACCGCAAGAATCCGCTGCTGCTAACTGCGGGGACGACCATATTCTTTGTGGCGATGCTGTTGCTCGGCATCATTCCCTATGTGGGCCAGGTGCTGTCCGAATTGGCCACGCCAATTTTTGTCGCGGGATTCATGGCGGCATTTCGTGCACTGGACGAAGGGGAGGAACTGGAACTCCCGCATTTCTTCGCCGGCTTTACCAACAAACCTCAGCAACTGGCCGTGGTGGGGGCGGTTTACCTGCTGCTTTCCATACTGATAGCCTGGGTGGCCCTGCGTCTGGGATTCAACCCGAAGGCCTTAATGGAGGCGGCCAGCGCGGGCGACAAGATTAACCCCCAGGACGCCCAGCATCTGCTGCAAACCACCTTACCCATCTTGCTATTGACGCTGGTGCTACTGATTCCCATCGGCATGGCGACCTGGTTCGCGGTTCCGCTCATTTTCTTTGGCGGCGCCGGACCATTCCAGGCACTTGCCATCAGCTTCAGGGCCAGCTTGAAGAACTGGCTGGCATTCACGGTGTTTGGGCTGCTCGGTTTTCTGATCTGGACTGTGGCAGTGATACTGCTTGGAATACTTGCCTATGCTTTGGGCCCGCTGACAGGGATTTTCTTCCTGTTGCTGCTATTGATGAGCTGGTCTCTCCTGTTTGCCACGATCTATGCGAGTTACCAGGCCGTCTTTGCCATATGGCGGGGCGAGGACCAGGCCTCTTCCGCGCCGGAATTCAGTCTATAGTGGCCTCATGGGGGTGTTTCCCCTCGGCTGACAAGGAGGTGCGTCATGAACAGATGCGATCTGGTTGTTCATGTGGATGAGGCGCTGCAGCAAGCGCAGCAACAGATGCTGGAAACGCGCCTGCAGGATCTGCCGGGCGTGATGGGCGCTCATTTCAGCCACAAGCATCCGCATCTGATGACCGTTGCCTATGACTGTGAGCGCATGGAAGCCGGCGAGATACTCGGCAGCATAGCCGCGCAAGGCTGGCACGCGCAGACGCTCGGAATGTAGGCCGGCTCTGCCGCTGTCATCCGCACAGGCGGCAGGCGGCGATGAGCATGAGTTCCTTAGCTGATTTCACCAGCTTTGCTTCGTGAGCCGCGAGGGCCTTGTCGCCTTCCGCCAACCCCATCGCCAGGGCCACGAGGGCAAGGACGATGGGGGAGAGTGGGAGCGTGGCTGCGGCCGCCTGGGCGGCGATGGTGTCCAGGCCTTGCGGCAACGGCAGATTGAGCAGAGGCGTGGCTGATTCGCGCAGCACCAGGCACAGTGTGCCATTCTGTGCGCGGTTGAGGTCCAGTCGCCGATCGCTTGCAAGTTTCCAGCTCTCCAGTGCAAGTCCTTCCACCGCAAGGGCCTGTACACCGGGAAAGTAGTCCGCCAGGAGTTTATCCGGCGCGCCTGGCACCGCGAAGATCTGCAGCGCGAGTTCCCGCAGAGCCTCTTCCATCAGCGCAGCACCTGCCAGGCCTGCAGGCTGACAAGCAGTGCGAGCAGCAGGGCGATGGCAAACAACATCCGGTTGCGTATGCGCGCCAGCCTTTCCTGCTGCGCATGAACTGCGCTTGAGGGATACGGACCGCGCTGCAGGCGGTCGTGGATCAGCCGCGGGAGTTGCGGCAGGATGGCCCCCCATTGCGGCGCCTCCAGTTTGAGATGCTTGATCAGGCTGCGCCAGCCGAGCTGTTCGTTCATCCAGCGTTCGAGGTAGGGCTTGCCGGTCTTCCAGAGATCCAGGTTGGGGTCGAGTTGACGCCCCAGGCCCTCGATCTGCAGCAGGGTCTTTTGCAGCAGCACCAGTTGCGGCTGGATTTCCACATTGAAGCGGCGACTCATGTTGAACAGCCGCAGCAACAGGTGGC
>JAJXXS010000268.1 GCA_021780975.1 Pseudomonadota bacterium | reverse complement strand
GATCGTCGGGGTGCACGCATCGGCTCCAGGCGTCGTAGGCGCCGGAGAAACTCTGCGGGCGCACGCCGTACAGGGCATAGAGGCGATCGTCCCATTCCAGGCGGTTGTTGACCGGATCGTAGTCCCACACGCCGGCGCCGGAGGCCGCGGTCGCCAGCGACAGGCGATCGTTGAGCAGCATCAGCTGGGCCTTGGCGCGCTCACGCTCGGTGACGTCCTGCAAAGTCCACACGGCGATGGCGCGGGTCGCATCGCGCACCATGCCGACGGCGAGATCGCAAATGATCTCCGCGCCGTCCTGGCGCACCAGACTGAGATTGGAGGCCGCGGCGGCATCCTGTGTCCGCAGCTCGGCCTCCAGGGCACAGGCGCGCTGGTATTCGACGTCGTCGCGGAACAACCGCCGTGTCGGCTGTCCCTTCAGCGTTTGCGGGTCGGCGTGGCCGAGCATCTGCGCCAGGCGCGGATTGGCCTGCACGATCTCGCGTCCGCTCACTAGCGCGATGCCGGCAAAGGTGTTGTCCAGCAAGGTCTTCTGCAGAGCCGCCAGCTGGCGCTCGCGCGCCACGGCATCGAGGCGGTCGAGGCCGCGCGCGACATCCAGCGCCAGTTCCTCGATCAGGGCCTGCAGCGCCTGGTCGAACACGTCCGCCTCGTCGTGCAGCACGGTGAAGAGCGCCCACACCTGCTTGTCGCGCAGAATGGGCACGACCGCCGAGGACTTGAGGCCGTAGCGCTGCGCGCGCGCGCGCCAGGGTGCCAGGAAGGCCGATGTCTCGAAGGAGACGTTGTAATAGGCGCGGCCCTCGCGCCAGGCGCGCCCCATGGAGCCCTGGCCCTCGGGAAGCGCTGGGTCGACCGTCACGAACAGATCGTCAAGGTAACCCGTGGCCCCGGCCGAGGCGATGAAGTGGAAACGGCCGCCGGCGTCGGGGCGGGCGATGTGGGCGAGCTTGAGGTGGCCGTATTGCACGGCAATGTCGCAGACAGCCTGCAGCAGACTGGCTTCGTCCCGCTCGCTGGCGATGACTTCGTTGACCTGGGCCAGCATGGCGTTGAAATCGGCCAGGCGCCGCAGGCGCAGGGCGTTGCGCTCGCGCTGGCGCAGCAGCTTGAGCACGCCCAGGGCGATGGCGCCCAGCAACAGGAAACTGGCGGTCTCCATGAACCAGCGCAGCGGTGCGGTCTGCAGGTAGGTCTGACGCACCAGGTCGGGCGACCAGCCTGGCACGACCGCCAGCGGGTAGCCCGGAACGGCGATGCGGGCAAGGTCCGGCGGCGCAATCGCGCCGGTGAAGCTGACCCGGCCCCGGCGCCACACGCCCAGCACGCTGGCGTCGCGGCTGTCCACCACGGTGAAGGTCCACGGCAGGCGGTGCTCGCCATCGGCCAGCAGGTCGCGCAGCCGATAGGGCGCGCCGATGAAGTACAGCGTCTGCCCATCCGTGCCCTGCATGCGGTAGCGCATGGTGACGACATGCCCGCCGGCGCGCGCCGCGTAGCGGTCCTGGCCGAACAGGAAATCCGCATTGGCCGGCAGCGGCGTGAACTGGTTGAGGGGCGTGATGGGGCGGTGACTCTGCGCGCGCGTCGACCACAGGATCATGTTGCCATCCGGGGACTGGATGTTGAAGGCATAGAGACCGGGATTGCGCGCAACGAAGCGGCTCAGGGCCAGTTCCACCTTGGGTGTCGGCAGGCGCGGCTCGGAGCCGTCGCCGAACAGCATGTAGGCGGTGAATTGCAGTTCCGTGTAGCGGGTATTGAGTCTACCGGCGATGCCGCCGGCATAGTAGGTGGCCGCCTGACGGGCCCGCGCGGCAATGTCGACCTCGCTTTGCTGGTAGCGGGCCCGCTCCAGCCACAGGCTCCAGATCAGGATCAGCAGCAGGGGCGCGCCCAGCAGCAGCCCGTGCCAGACCAACCGGCGTGGGCGCGGGGCTGGGAGAGGGGGAACCTCAGGCATGCCGCCGCCCGGCCGGGGTCGCCCGTGGATGCGGCGCGTTGTCGTTCGATATGCGCATAGGCCGTCGTACTGGCAGAGTCGGGCGGAATGGTCTTCCTCGTATGATAGCCGCGTGCATGGCCGGCCACCTACGCTGCGCGGGGCGGCCGGGCCGATATAATTCGTGCCTCGTTCACTCACAGGCCGGTCGCCGGCCTCAAGATTGCGCCGCCATGTCCGCTTATAAACACGATTTTGTCGAATTCGCCTTGGCGTCGCAGGTATTGTGCTTCGGGGAGTTCACCACCAAGGCGGGACGCCTGAGCCCTTATTTCTTCAACGCCGGCCTGTTCAACGACGGCGCCAAGCTCAAGCGCCTGGGTGAATTCTACGCACAGGCCATCCTGGCTTCGGGGCTGGCGTTCGACATGCTGTTCGGGCCTGCCTATAAGGGCATCCCGCTGGCTGCGGCAACCGCGATTGGCCTGGCAGGTGCGGGGCACAACGTGCCCTTCGCCTTCAACCGCAAGGAGGCCAAGGATCACGGCGAGGGCGGCACGGTGGTGGGGGCGAAGCTGGCCGGCCGGGTGCTGATTGTGGACGATGTGATTTCTGCCGGCACCTCGGTGCGCGAATCGCTCGATCTGATCCGTGCTCATGGCGCCACGCCGGCTGGCGTGGTGATCGCCCTGGATCGCATGGAGCGGGGCCAGGGCAGCAAGTCGGCCGTGCAGGAAGTGCGCGACGGGCTCGGGTTGCCGGTGGTGCCGGTGATATGTCTGGACGATTTAGTGGAGTTTTTGCGGAGTGATGGCCAATATGCTAAGGAACTTGCGGCAGTGCAAGACTACCGCGCTCAATACGGCGCTTAGCCGCGGTTTGTTTGCATTATTGCTGGCGGGTGTAGCGCTGCCGGCGGAAGCGAAGATCTACCGCTGGGTCGATGCCCAGGGCAAGGTGCACTACAGCGATACCCTGCCGGTGCGCGATTCCGGACGCGGCAACGACTTGCTCAGCAAGGACGGTCTGATCGTCAAGCACCACGACTCCGAGGCGCAGAAGAAAGCGCAGGAGGCCGCCGCCGCCGCCGAGCGCGTGCAGCGTGAAGCGGAACTGAAAAAACAGCGCCGCGATCAGGCCCTGCTCGCCACCTACACCACGCCGCAGGAAATCGACCTGGCGCGCGACCGCGCCCTCGACAACTACCGGCTCGTCGCCAAGAGCATGCAGATGCGTCTGGACCAGGTTCAGGCCAACCTGACGGAACTGCAAGGCCGTGCCGCAAGTTTCACCCGCGCCAACAAGCCGGTTCCCGCCTACCTGGGTGCCGAACTGGCCCGCGCGCAGAGCGACCAGGCCGCCCTGACGGCGGAGATAGAGCAGAACCGCCAGACCATGGCGCAGACCCGCGCCCAATACGCCGCCGACAAGGCGCGCTTCATCGAGTTGACGGGCGCTGATAAAGGCGCCCCGCCAGCGCCCTGACGCAGTCCGCCCCGTGCCCCGGGGCGGACTGGCTTCAGGCCGCCTTGTGCAAAGGCGGCCGTCCCACCTCGGTCGCCTGCTTGACCTCCATCAGCTTGCCGCTGCGCACATCGTAGATGTAGCCGTAGATGGGAATGTCCTGCGGCACCAGCGGGTGCATGCGGATGTGGCGGACATCATCCACGACGCTCTTTTCCTGATTCGAGATCGTCAGCCAGTCGATATATTCGCCATCCGGGCGCCCTTCATTGACGCCAGGGTCGACCCACTTGCCTTCCTTGAGCGCCGCGGTGCGCAAACTGTTGCGCAGCAGGCCGCGCATCACGTCGTCGGTAAAGGTCTCCATGCCGCAGTCCGTATGGTGGACCACGAACCACTCGCGCGTGCCCAACAGCTTGTAGGAAATGATGAGCGAACGGATGGCGTCGTCGCTGGCGCGCCCGCCCGCGTTGCGGATCACGTGCGCATCTCCCTCGGCGAGGCCGGCGAATTTGGCCGGATCGAGGCGCGCATCCATGCAGGTGAGGATGGCGAAGCGTCTTGCGGGCGGCATCGCCAGTTTGGCCTTGTCGCCAAAGGCCGCGCTGTAGCGCTGGTTGGCGGCGAGCACTTCATCGCGAATCTTGCTCATGGGGAAACCTCCGTATCGATGGCAGGCGGCCCGGCAGAGCGCAGCAGGAAAGTCGGCTCGGGCCGCACAGCCCGGCTTCCCCCGCCTCGGCACATGCGGCGGACAATGCCGCCGCCGAGGGGAAGGTTTTTTATAGCACACGCGCCGCGGGCGCGCGTCAGATGCCGAATTGGTGGGGAAGTCCCCGCGCGGCGGGATGGAGATTGAAGTCGACGGACATCATGACCGAAAGCGCCATGATGATGAGGATGGAGAAGACGAACAGCTTTCTGGCCCAGACGCGATCGTCGGCCGCCTTGTGTCCGGACCACGCCATGTGCAGCCAGTAGCCGCCCATGGCAGCCGCCACGGCCAGGTAGTTGAAGCCGGTGTAGCGGCCCACCGTCAGCATGAGCGCGGCCACCACGAAGGCCGCCACATACAGCACGATCTGCCGCTTCGCGGCCGTCACCCCGCGCGCCACCGGCAGGACCGGTATGGCCGCGGCGGTATAGTCCTGCAGGCGGAAGATCGCGATGGCGTAGGAATGCGGCATCTGCCACAGGCTGAAGATGAGGAGCAGAATCACGGCACCGAGGTCGAAGTGGTTGCTCACCGCGCAATAGCCCGCCAGCGGAGGCGCGGCCCCGGACAAGCTGCCGACCAGGGTGCCGTAGACCGAATTGCGCTTCAGGTACAGGCTGTAGAAACCCACGTACACGATGAAGCCGAGCAGGACAATGAGCGTGGCCAGAACATTGGTTGCGTGGTAGAGCAGCGCGAAGCCGGCCACCCCCAGCAGCGTGCCGTAGGCGAGCGCGGCCTGGGGAGACATGAGGCCCTGCACCAGCACGCGGTTGCGCGTGCGCTGCATGCGGCCGTCGATATCACGGTCGATGACGTTGTTGAACACGCACCCGGACGCCACCACGAGGGAAATCCCAAGTACGGTGGCCAGCAGCAGAGCGAGGTTTATGCTCCCGCGCGAGGCCAGAAAAAACCCCCCGGCGACGGACACCAGGTTGCCCAGCACGATGCCGGGCTTGGCGACGCGCAGGTAATTGCGGAGATCCACGACGCGGGTCAACGCGGCTCCATGCCCGCCATGTTTTGCATGGAAGCATTGGCGGCGGCAGCGGTGCCCGTTGCCGGAGCCGCGGTGCCGGCCATGAGGGACGCGTCCATCATGCGGACATGGGTGTTGTACATGATCCAGATGCTGCCGCCCACGAGCGTGGCGATGATCAGCACGGTGTACGCCATCGCCATGACGTTCCAGCGCTGCTCGGAGGAGGTGTCCAGGTGCAGGAAATAATGCATGTGCACCAGGATCTGCACCACCGCGGCGAGGAATATTCCCACAATGATGGCCGAGCGCGGCAGAGTGCCGCTCATCACCAGACCGAAGGGAATGACGGTGAGGATGAGGGACAGGATGAAGCCGGTGCCGTAGCTCTTCAGCGTGCCATGGCTCGCCCCGGACGTATCGACGTGGGTGTGGTGCTCCATTACATGACTCCCAGCAAATAGACGATGGTGAAGACGCCGATCCACACGATGTCCAGGAAGTGCCAGAACATGCTGAGGCGCATCAGGCGGGAGCGGACCGAGGTGGTGAGGCCTTTGTTCATGACCTGGAAAATCATCACCGCCATCCAGATCAGGCCGAAGCTCACGTGCGTGCCGTGCGTGCCGACCAGGGTGAAGAAGGCGGACAGGAAACCGCTGCGGTCCGGCCCATGTCCTTCCAGGATCATGTGGGTGAATTCGTTCAACTCCATGCCGATGAAGCCGAGCCCCAGGAAAAAGGTGACGATCAGCCAGACCACCACCTGATTGCGCGCATGGCGGTTCATGGCGAGGACGGCGAAGCCGTAGGTCACGCTGGAGAACAGCAGGAACATGGTTTCGCCGAACACGTAGCGCAGGTTGAACAACTCCTTGCCCGTCGGGCCGCCCGCGTAGTTGTGGCTCAGCACCGCGAAGGTGGCGAAGATCGACGCGAACAGCACGCAGTCGGTCATGATGTAGAGCCAGAACCCGAAGGTCTGGGTGGCCGTGGCATCGTGGTGGCCGCCATGATCGGCCGCGTGGGCCGGGGGGTAGGTCAGAACGTCAGCTGTCATGATTACACCTGGTGTACGAAGTAAGGCGCGGGCTCGTCGTCGGCACGCGATGCGTCAACGGATTCCATGCGGCGATAATGCTCGTTTTCGATACGCTCGACCTCGGCCGCCGGCACGTAGTAGTCGACGTTGTCGTTGAGGGAACGCACGATCAGCGTCATGAGGATGCCGAAGGCGCTCGCCAGGGCCAACCACCAGATGTACCAGATCATGGCGAAGCCGAAGGTGAAGGCAAACATGCCGATGACGAATCCAGCCGGCGTGTTTCGCGGCATGTGTATGTCGTGGTACTTGGCCGGGCGCTTATAGGCAATGCCTTTTTCCTTCATGTCGGTGAAGGCATCGATGTCCTCAACCACGGGGATCTCCGCGAAGTTGTAGAACGGCGGTGGCGAGGCGACCGCCCACTCCAGGGTGTGGCCGTTCCAGGCGTCTCCGGTGACGTCGCGCAGCGCTTCGCGGTTCTTGATGCTGACGACCAGTTGCATGACCTGGCAGACGATGCCCCAGAAGATCACCACGGCGCCGCCTGCGGCCACTTCCAG
>JAJXXS010000260.1 GCA_021780975.1 Pseudomonadota bacterium | reverse complement strand
TACGAGGCCACCAACTTCGGCATGCTGTCGGGCAACGCGCCGTGGCAGAAGGACATCAGCATGCGCCTCATCAACGCCGCCATCGCTTGCGGCGCTGAACTGCTGATCCTGCCCGAATGCGGCCATGCCTACGGCGCGCTGCGCTGGCAAGGTGCCAACGTCTACGGCAAGCCGCTGCCCTTCAAGGTGCGCCACATTTCCGAATTTCTCGCCGAGAACCTGCAGAACGGCCGCATCAAGGTGCAGGCCTTTGCCAAGACCATCACCTTCCACGACCCCTGCCAGGTGTCGCGCCGCGGCGGCGCCACTGCGGCGCCGCGTCAGGCCATCCGCGCGCTGGGCGCGCAGCTGGTGGAGATGAAGGACACCGGCGATCTCAACTGGTGTTGCGGTGGAGGCGGCGGCGTGGTGACCATCCATCGCGCCGATGCCATTCGCTACAAGGCCTTCCAGATCAAGATGAAGCAGGTGGACGACACGGGTGCCGAGGTGCTCACCTCCAGCTGCTCCAACTGCCGCCAGACCTTCGACGACGGCCAGGCTCATTTCCATTGGGACAAGACCATGACCAGCTTGCTGGAACTGGTGGCAGATCATCTCGTGGAAGCCTCCTCCCAACAGACTGCTGCCAAGACCTGATCACCCCAGCCCCTGCCGCCATGAGCACACAAACCGTCGTCGTCGACCCTATCACCCGCATCGAGGGCCATTTGCGCATCGAGGCGGAGACCGACAGCCAGGGCGTCATCACGCGCGCCTCCAGCGCCGGCACCATGGTGCGCGGCATCGAGATCATCCTGAGGAACCGCGATCCGCGCGACGCCTGGGCCTTCGCCCAGCGCATCTGCGGCGTGTGCACCCTGGTGCACGGCATCGCCTCGGTGCGCGCGGTGGAGAACGCGCTCGATTACCCCATCCCGCCCAACGCCCAACTGATCCGCAACCTCATGATCGGCGCCCAGTTCGTGCACGACCACGTCATGCACTTCTACCATCTGCATGCGCTCGACTGGGTGGACGTGGTGTCCGCGCTCAAGGCCGACCCCAAGGCCACCTCGCAACTGGCGCAGTCGCTCAGCAATTACGCCAAGTCCTCGCCAGGGTATTTCGCCGATGTGCAGACCAAGCTGAAGAACTTCGTGCAGTCCGGCCAGCTGGGCATCTTCGCCAACGGCTATTGGGGGCATCCCGGCTACAAGCTTCCGCCCGAGGCGAATCTCATGGCGGTGGCGCATTATCTCGACGCGCTCGCCTGGCAGCGCCAGGTGGCCAAGCTGCACGCGGTGTTCGGCGGCAAGAACCCGCATCCCAATTTCCTCGTCGGCGGCGCGCCCTGTGCCATCAGCGTGCATCCCGGCAACGAAGGGCAGGGGGCCGGACCGCACTTCCGCGGCGGCGAGGGTGCCACGGCCGTCAACATCGTGGGCCTGGAACTGGTCAAGGAAGTCATCCAGCAGATGCGCGATTTCGTCGACCAGGTCTACCTGCCCGACACCCTTGCCATCGCGGGCTTCTACAAGGACTGGTTCAAGCGCGGCGAAGGCACCGGCAACTTCATGACCTACGGCGATTTTCCCGAGCGGGGCATGAACGACCCGGCCAGCTTCCTCATCCCCCCCGGGGTGATCGTGGACCGCAACCTCAATCAGGTGGAGGCGGTGGACCTCAATGCGGCCGACCAGATTCAGGAATTCGTCAGCCACTCCTGGTACGACTACAGCGTTGGAAAGGACCAGGGGCTGCATCCTTATGTCGGCGAGACCAATCTGCACTACACCGGCCCCCAGCCGCCCTACCAGAACCTGGACGTGGACGCCTCCTACTCCTGGCTCAAGTCGCCGCGCTGGAAGGGCAAGGCCGTGGAAGTGGGGCCGCTGGCGCGCGTGCTGGTGCTGTACGCCAAGGGCCACGCGCAGACCCGCGAACTGGTGAATGGGGCCCTGGCCAAGCTCGACCTGCCGGTGTCCGCGCTGTATTCCACCCTGGGCCGCACCGCCGCACGCACTCTGGAGAGCAAGATCATCGCCGATGCCATGCCCACCTGGTACGACCACTTGATGACCAACATCGGGCGCGGCGACGTGCAGACCTTCAACGCCGCCAAATGGGAACCCTCCAGCTGGCCGAGCCAGGCCAAGGGCGTGGGTTTCATGGAGGCCCCGCGCGGCGCGCTGGCGCATTGGGTGGTCATCAAGGACGGCGTCATCGACAACTACCAGGCGGTGGTGCCCAGCACCTGGAATGCCGGCCCGCGCGACAGCCAGGGCCAGGATGGCCCCTACGAAGCCGCGCTGCGCGGCCAGCCGCTCATCGACACCAAGCAGCCGCTGGAAATCCTGCGCACCATCCACAGCTTCGATCCCTGCATCGCCTGCGCCGTGCATGTCACCGACCCGGACGGCGACGAACTGATACAGGTCAAAGTACGCTGATTCTCCCTAGCCCTGACGGATACCCCATGCTCGATACCTTGCTTGCCGCCACTCCTGCCGCCCTGCCGCATGTGCCCGCCAGCGCGGGCTTCGCCGCCGGCTTCCTGCATCCCTTCACGGGCGCCGACCATCTGCTCGCCATGGCCGCCATCGGCTGGCTCGCCGCGCGCCTGCCCGGACGCCGCGCATGGCTGCCGCCTACCGGCTTCGTCGTCGCCAGCCTGCTGGGCGGCCTGCTGGCCTTTCGCATGCCCGGCCTGGCGTGGATGGAATGGGGCATCGCCGCTTCCGTGCTGCTGTTGGGCCTGGCGGTGATGGCGGCCGCCTGGCTCAAGCAGCGCGACCTGCTGCTGGTGGCCACGGGGCTCGCGCTCACCGGCATCGCGCATGGCTACGCCCACGTCAACGAGGCCAATCACGCCGCCACGGAATTCTTCGTGGGCTTCATGGTCGCCACCGCCCTGCTGCATGGCCTGGGTTATCTCGGCGGGCGCAGCCTGGCGCGGCGCTGGCACTGGCTCAGCCCGGTGATTGGGGGCGGGATGAGTCTGTTCGGCTTGGCACTACTGCTCGCATAGACCATAGGCTGGCGCACCGCGGCCTGCTTGACATGGGCCGTCATCGAGGAAGCGTTCGATTACTTGAAAACTTTTTGATGTCAGGCAAGGCCGGACTGGTATCGATTCCGCGGAGCAGTTGGCTTGGAGACGGGATATCAGTGTCCCTAGACGCGTGGCCGCTTCGAATGCACGAGCGGTGCCTCAAAAAGCCACCATAAGGCAATCACTGCCAAAAGTCTCGTGCGCGGTGTTCACTGTTTGGACCCACGATACACAGCTCACTCGGCAATGCATGCAACTCTCAGAACGGCATGGACAACTTGGCCAAAGCTCCATTGGATGACAGATGGTCAGAGAATTTGCCTATGTAGGCAACACGAAGAATCGCGCCCTTGACATACAGCGCATTTACCCCGAACTCCACGTCGGCATAGGTCCGGTGCATTTCGCCTGTGACAGTAAAGGGGACGACACCTGCCGGTGCGCCTTGGAATGAAGCGGTAATTTCAGGTGTCGTTCCAGACAAGAATTGGGTGATCCCAAGTTTGGCGTAAGGGCGTACCAGCACGCCGTCGCCAAGGCGGGTCTCCCCGCCGATCTCGATTGCCGGGTTCGCGTCGACGTAGGTCTCCTGCTGGCTTTGCACATTGAGATCGGCACCCCCGGCGCCGCTTTCCTGGAAAGCCGGAAACCAGCCGTGCGACAGCCCGATATCGAGCATGGGCTTAACGTACCTGTCGTGGCCCTGCTCAAAGGCGTGAACAAGTCGCAGGTGCAGCGCGACGAACTCGACCCGCTGAGTACTTTTGGCCGTCACGACCGGTGCCGGGAGGTTTACGTAGCGCTCGTTGTCGTAAGTGCCGTAGCTCCCGCTAAGGTCCGCGGCAAGGGAAGTGGCGCCAAACCCTTTTTTCAAGACAGCGCCAAGTTGTTCCTGGTCGCCGGAAGTGCTGGAAAGACTGCCAACATCTGCCCTGGTGCTTTGATAGGCAAGGGCGAATCCTACGTGCAGGCTGCCGTCACCTATCGAACGCTGCAATCCGCCCCGAAAACCGGTTGACTGCTCATTGAAGCCCATGTTCGCAGCCGTGGTTCCCTGGTTGACATTGCCAGACGTAAATTGAACCCAACTGCAGTTGCCTTCGCGGATGAATCGGTTGGGACCATTCCTCACGTGGCAACTGTGCATGGCATTACTGAACCCAAGATCGGAAAGTAGCGTTCCAGTGCCAATCCCGAGGTAGGGTTCTGGACTCAAATGGTTATATGCAGCTGCGAGGCTTTGGGTGTCGGGCAATCCGAACAGGCTGGCAACCACGGTCGCCAAGTTGGGCGAACCGCCTGCGGCTTGAATATTATTGATGTAGCGAGCGATGGCACCCTCGTTCCCGCTCATTCCGCTGGGTACGAAGTTGATGTCATAGCCCAGCGCGACATCCCTGGAATCTGGGAAACGCAGGCTGTAGTGGGCGACGGCTGACGTTGGGGCATCGAGGCCGAGGCCGGAGTTGGTCACGCCAGAGGCACTCGACAAGATCGTGATCTGGTGATTGCCGGGTCTCGCGTAGCCAGGGTTGAGGTTGACCACTTGAACCATTCCGGCCAGAGTTGTGGAACCGCTAACATCGACGCGGTCCGCGGTATTCATTGCGTGATCCAGGTTTACCAGATAGACGCCCGAAGACGTCTGATCCAGGTTGCCAGTGAGCGAGGTCGTGATAGCCGTCGCGGAGCCGCCCGGCGACAGTTCACCGTCATTGGTCAGCAGGTTACCCGCCCCCAGGTTTACGGTTGGACCCGAATTGAGCTGACTCCCAGCACGGTTGTTGAAAGTGTTGCTGCCATCGCCCAGGTCGACGCTGCCGGTGACAGTTCCATAGTTGTCGACCATTTCGTTGCCTGCGCCTCCTAATATGGCCGTCCCACTCAGTGACATGATGGAGCCGTGGTTGCTCAATCGGTTCTCGGCTCCATCAATGAATCGCACACCCGCACCGCTCCCTCCGCCACCAGAAACGACGCCTCCATTGACTGCGATATCAATGTTTCCGTTTGAGTCGCTTCCCAACGATTGGGCGACTATGCCGACGGAGTCGTTGCCTTCGGTGATCACATTCCCAGTCAGTGACACACTCACGGCACTGCCTTTGCCCTGGTAAGTGAGGATCTTGCAAATCTGGGAGATTAGAGGAGGACAATTCGAAAGAAGCGAACCAAGTACTGGAATCCCATTAAGGAATGCCACCGATCCCGCCGCGCCCCCTTCGCCTTGCGCAAAAATACCGGGGGCGTTTTCGCCGTAGGTCACGATATTTCCCGTCTGCTGCACGCTGACGGGCCCGCCCGATCCATCACCACCTGCGGTGCCCGTATGGGCGCCCAATCCGATCTCCCTGCCAACGATACCGCCGCCACCGCCGACGCTCTGCGCGAAGATACCGGCGCTTCCAACTCCGTACGTGGTGATGTCTGATGAATTCTCTACGCTGACTGCTCCACCGTCACCACCGCTGCCGCCACTCCTAGTGAAAGCCGGATCGATGCCAATGTTGGACCAATCTGCGAATCCTCCGGATGCGCTCCCCGCCTGCCCACCGCCGCCGCCAACGCTCTGGGCGAAGATGCCGTCCGCGCCGTCACCCTCGGTAAGAATGGCGCCGCTGTTGGTGACGGTCACTGTGTTGCCGCTGCCAGCCGATCCACCGGCGCCGCCGATCGCCACACTTCCCCAGAGGTTGATGCCAACCCCCACATCTTGCCCGTTGTTTGTCGCCGGGCACGGTTGCCCGGAGGGGCATGATGGCAAGTTAATGCCCTGCCCTGGCGTATTTAATAGATACTGGCCCGTGTTTGATTGGATCACTTTGGCTATTGCGTCGCTTTGCGCTATGCCACCACCATCACCGACGCTCTGTGCGTAGATCGCGGACGAGTCCGCGCCCATCGTCGTGATAGCACCGCTGTTCCAAACACTAACTACACCGCCATCACCGGCAGCGCCACCGCTCCCGCCCACTTGCACTGATATATTGGGTACGGCTAGGTCTGTGAGATTGCTCACATCACTCTTCAATGTGTATACCGCTTTGGCCAGCGCGAAGCCCGATGTAATACCGTTGAATATGGTTTGTGCGGTATCGACTGCCTCCGGCAGGATGCTTTTTTCTACAGTTCCGCCACCACCGCCAATACTTTGAGCCAAGATGCCATTTGCGCTGGTACCTTCTGTCAGAATCGAACCGTTATTGACGACGTGCACGGGGCCCCCTTTGTTTCCATTGCCCCCATGGCCTCCGACCGTCACGTTTATGCTCGCGTCTTTGCTCTCTGACAGTATGTTGCCCAGAATAGGGATGTTCGCAATGGGAACCGCAACTGCATCGTTGCTGCCGCCATTACCGCCACCGCCGCCAATACTCTGTGCTGAAATGCCGTTTGAAAAGTCGCCTAGGGTGGTGATTTCACTGTCATTGTTGACATCAACATATCCACCGACATTGCCGCTACCACCATGCCCACCTACGCCAACACCAATGCTGACATGAAAATGCGGGACCTTGCTCCCCCCCGATCCGGAACCACCGCTTCCTCCTCCTGATCCGGAACCACCGCTTCCTCCTCCTGATCCGGAACCACCGCTTCCTCCTCCTGATCCGGAACCACCGCTTCCTCCTCCTGATCCGGAACCACCGCTTCCTCCTCCTGATCCGGAACCACCGCTTC
>JAJXXS010000137.1 GCA_021780975.1 Pseudomonadota bacterium | reverse complement strand
TGGCCCTCAGCCGCATGAAGCAGCACGGGATTTCCCTCGACGTCCTGAACGACCTGCTCGCCCGCGGAGAGACGGAAAGGCAGTTCGACGGCGCGCGGGTGGTGTATCTGGACAGCCCCGCCTCAGGCCAGGCCTGGCGTGGCAACCCCAAGCCCAGGCTGTATGCGGTGGTCGATGCGGCGGGGGAGGTGCTGACCCTGGAGAAACGGACGCGCATCAGAAATTAGGTGAGCACGCCCTAATCGCGCCACGACCCTGCTTTTGCACCGTCACCCGCTCAAGCCAGGCCCTTGCATATCAGGTGCGAGATGTAGACCGCGTTTTTCTGGTCCTGAGCGCGCTGGCCTGGCCGACAATCACGGATGGTGCACAGCAGCGTTTCCACCGTGTCCTGGGTGATTTCCTTTTTTTCCAGGATTAGCGTTTCACCAGGCTTAAGGAATGTGTGGCTGACGATGGTGAAACATCCACGGCCCTCATCTGCGGCCAGCAGCGCCGGGAACCCTGCTGCGGCCCGGTTCCAGGTCTGGCGAATCATCACGGGCCTGGGAGAAAAAGCGCCGCGGCAATCGAACACATAGTCATCCAGATGACGCATGATGGCCTGTATTCGAGGATCAGCCCAGTGCGGCTCGACGGATTCGTAATAGTCAGGACCAGGGAATTTATCAGCCATGTTTATCTTGCGTGTGATCAGGCCTGGCGTGTTTTTCTTTTGTACACCTCCAGCAAATTGAATGCCTGCCACGGCGCGGCCTCCCGCCGGGGTGGCCTCCGCCCCTATGCTCGATCTGGCGTCGATCGGCTCGCGCCGTCCGGCCTTCCCAGCTTCCTAGGCGTTGCATTTTCGGCGGCTTCGACAGCGCAGTGACGAGCGGATCGATATAGCACTTGCTCCTTGACGTTATGCAGCATGGCGATGGCCAGCGGCCGATAGGCTTCCGCTCTCGCGGGCGTGCAGATGTTGCGCGCCGTCTTGTCGTCGAGCTCGCGAGTCACCTGCAGCACGTTCCCCCGCAGATAGGTTGCCCGGTAGTGGGGTATCGATTGCCCACTGTCATGTCCCCGGGAACGTAGAGGATCTTCATCCCCTTCGGGAACCGGTAGGTGTACTCCATGGACCAATGCCCGTCTTCCTGAAGACCGGCGCGGCGGTTCGTGCCGCACCCCCTGTGACGCATGGACTGAAACCAGCATCCCGGCATGCCTGCCACGAGCCCGGCAGCGGCGCAAGTAGCACCTGCTCGGGTTTTCTTCATCGGCCAGTGCCAGTATCCTAGCGCTTTCGGACGACGAAGCGCATGCGCGGCCCAAGCGCCGATGGAACTACCGGTCAGCGAAGTCCTCATAAAATTTCTGGAGCGCCTGGGCGTCCAGTGCATTTTCGGCATCCCGGGATCGCATATCCTGCCGGTGTACGACGCGCTCCACGACTCGCCTATTCGGTCCGTGCTGGCCAAGCACGAGCAAGGCGCGGCCTTCATGGCCGGAGGACTGGCGCGTACCACGGGCGGCGTAGGGGCCTGCATCACCACCGCCGGCCCCGGCGCCACCAACCTGGTCACCGCCATCGCCAGTGCTTATGCCGACCATCTTCCGGTGATCGCCATCACCGGAGAGGCGCCCACCCATATTTTCGGCAAGGGCGGCCTGCAGGAAAGCTCGGGCGAAGGCGGCAGCGTCGACCAGGTCGCCCTGTTCGCCGGCATCACGCGCTATCACAGGCTGATCGAACGCACGGACTATCTGCCCAACGTGCTGATCCAGGCGGCCAAGCATCTGCTGTCCGACACCCCGGGGCCGGTGGTGCTGAGCATTCCCTACAACGTGCAGAAAGAGCAGGTGGACGCCTCGCTGCTGGACCGCATCACCTTCGCGCGTAGGCGCGGTGAACGCCCGATTGCCGGAAGCTACATCGAGCAGAGCCTGGGACTGATCAGCGCCGCCCGGCGCCCGCTGATCGTCGCTGGCCATGGCTGCCTGCGCTCCGGCAGCCAGGAGGCCCTGCGCCGCATCAGCCAGCGGCTCAACATCCCCGTCACCAGCAGCCTCAAGGCCAAGGGCGCCATCGACGAGCGCTCGCCGCTGTCCCTGGGCAGCCTGGGCGTCACCTCCGGCGGCTACGCCATGCGCTACCTGCGGCAGGAAGCCGACCTGGTGCTGGTGCTGGGAGCGGGCTTCAACGAGCGGACGAGCTATGTCTGGGACCCGACCCTACTGGCGGGCAAGACGCTGATCCAGGTGGACAACAATACCCAGCAGCTGGAAAAGGTGTTCCGCGCCGACCTCGCCGTGCAGGCCGACCTCGGCGCCTATCTGCAGGCGCTGGATGCAGCCATCCAGGACCGCCAGCTGGCGCCGAAGGAGCACGTCGACATCGCCGCCTTCATCGCCGACACCCAAGCCCAAGGCGATGCCGCCGGCGAGACCATCTTCAACCATCAATTCGACCACGTGCGCGCCCTGTACGCCTGGCTGGAACGGAAATTCCCGGACGGCCTGGTCATGTTCGACGACAACATCGTCTTCGCCCAGAACTTCTACCGCGTCTCGGCCAAGGACCGCTTTTACCCCAACACCGGCATCTCCTCGCTGGGCCACGCCATTCCGGCGGCCATAGGCGCCGGCTGCGACGTCAAGCGGCCCCTGTTCGCCGTGATCGGCGACGGCGGCTTCCACATGTGCGCCATGGAGCTCATGACGGCGGTCAATTACAGGATTCCGCTCAACGTCGTGCTGTTCAACAACAGCACCATGGGACTGATCCGCAAGAACCAGCATCACCTCTATCAGGACCGCTTCATCGACTGCGATTTCACCAATCCGGACTATGCCCTGCTCGCGCAATCCTTCGGTATCAGGCACTGCCGCATCGAAAGCGCCCAACAGCTGCCGAAACTGGACGCGCTCGATTTTTCCCGCGACATCAATCTCATCGAGGTGATGGTCGACCAGGATGCCTACCCGAACTATTCCTCCCGGCGTTGACTGCACATGAGCGAGCCGAGGACGCCGCGCCTGCAGCAGTGCATCGCGCGTTACCAGGCCGAAATCCCGGGCCTGGCCGGACTGGGCGGACCGCTGCAGCGCCTTGCCGCGGCAGGCGACACGGACGCACTCATCGAGCTTTACGAGCAGTGCTACCCGCTGGTGGAACAGGCGCTGTGGTCTGGCGAGGAAGACTTCCATGAGCTGCTGGCGTGCTACCAGGCCCTGTTCCGCGAGCAGGAGGAACTGATCGCGCAGCGCGGCGAGGACGATCGCCACCGCTTCATCCTGAGCATCCCCATCGCCGACCGCCCGCCTCACCTGCGCGCCTGCCTGGAAAGTATCTACCAGGTGTGCTCGCTCTATGACTACGGCGGAAGGCGCGCGGGCGGGTGGGACAAGATACAGGTCATCGTCGCCGAAGACAGTCGCGACGAGAGCAACGTCCGCCGCGATCAAGCCCTCGTCGCAGAATTCCGGCAGAAAGGCCTGCAGGTCGTGCACCTGGGCCAGGCCGAACAGTACGAACTGCTGCACGCCCTGCCCCCGCACGCGCGCGAAAAATTGGGTCATCTGCTCACTACCCAGCCCAAGGACCGCTTCTATCTCAAGGGCCAGGCCGCCAACCGCAACCTGAGCTACCTGAAGTTCCTGCAACTCACCGTAGACAAGCGCAGGACGCTCTATTACCTGGTCGACAGCGACCAGAGCCTGTGCGTGAACCGGCGCAGCGGCGACGCCGAGGAAGCAGTTTATGCGCTGAACTACTTCCACTACTTCGACAGGATCTTCCGCACCACCGACACCCGCGTGCTGACCGGAAAGATGGTCGGGGATCCGCCCGTCTCGCCCTCGGTGATGGCCGCCAATTTCCTCGACGACGTCAGCGCCTTCTTCGCCCGTCTCGCCACCGTGCGCGGCGCGCAGGCCTGCCAGTTCCACGGCGCGGCGCCGCCGCGCGCGGGCGATGCGGCCTACCACGACATGGCCCGGCTGTTCGGGTTTGAGAACCAGCCGAGCGTCTTCCCCTACGCCTGCCGGCTGCAGGGCGAGCACGACCACGCCGCCTGCCTGGCCGATTTCGCGCAGCGCCTCGCCGCCTTCTTCTTCGGCGAGCACCTCACGCGCAAGACCTGGTTTGCCTATGGCCAGGGTTTCACCCGGCTGGCCCCCGCGCGGACGATCTACCCCGGCAACTACGTCGTCAATTACGCGGGCCTCAAGTACATCATCCCTTTCGGCCACCTGCGTCTGCGCATGTCCGGCCCCACCGCCGGGCGGCTCATCGCCGCCGAGATCGCCGAGCGCTTCGCCTCCTGCAACCTGCCCAACCTGCACCGGCGCACCACCGAAGCGGGCCTGGGCGACGACTTCCGCCCCGGCGTGGAACTGGAACAGGCAGGCATCGACCTGTCCAACGAGTTCGAGCGCCAGTTCTTCGGCGACCTCATGCTGTTTTCGACGGAGGCGCTGGTGAAGGTGGCGGACGTGCGCCAGCCTTTTCCTCGCGAGGCGGTCGAAGCCGCCGTCGCGGAAAAGGAAGCCGAACTGCTGGCGCTGTACCAGCAGAAGCACGAGGCGGTCGCCGCCAAGGTCCGGCAGTTGCGCGACTTCGTGTTCAATGCCGGCCATTGGTGGCTGCATGCTCCCGAGCTGACGGGGGCATTGGGGCAGGTGCGCGCCTTCCTCGCCAACGTCGAGCGCAATTTCGGCGAGCATGCCGTAGCCTGGCGCCAGATTCAGTCGGCCGCGCACCGCGCGCAGCGCAAACAGCAGATCGTCGAGGCCCTGATGGATTACCGCGCCGAGCGCGACGCCTGGGACAGCCTGTTTTAACTCAGGATGGAATCCGCCGCGTTGGCGATCATTTCCTCGCGGCACGCGCCGTAGGCCTCCTGCGCCGCGCTCAGCGCCGCTTGGGGAATGGTCACATGCGCGTAATCGCTCCGCGCCCGGTCGACGCTTCCGCGATGAATCCGTGGCGACGTATCCCCCCTGCCCGCCTTCCCGGTCTGGCTGAAGATCTGGTACCGCTCGCTCAACGGCGAATCCAGTTCCAGCCATTTCGTCAGCCGGGGCAGCAGCTGCTCCGGCGCGCGTAACAGCAGCTCCGCATCGAAGTAGTGGTAAGGCCACTCGGTCGTGCGGCAAAATTCGGCCAGCGCGCGCACCCGCGCGACATAGTAATCCGCTGCCGCAACCGGCGAGGCATAGAGGTCCGGATCCGGCTTCTGCGCGAACAGATGCACGATGCTCTTGATGGTATGTTTCGGCTCCGCGAGCGAGAGCAGTATCCTGATGTCGGCCAGCCCCAGCCGCTCGGGCCGCAGCCGGTAGTCGTTATGCAATAGCTTGTCGAACAGGTAGCGGCTGGCCGGCTTGAGCGCATCGCCCTGCAGGAACAGCTCCAGCTGCCTGTTCAGCGCGGACGGGCTCTCATAGCTGAGATGCATCTCGTAGTAGCCGTTGATTTGGGGGTGCGAGCCGAGAATGTGCCCCGCCAGACTGGTGTAGGCGCGCATGTGGCTCAGCAGGAAGATCCGGGCGTAGGGGTCGGACAAGGTGTTAATGGAGCAAGGCTCACCAGCCACGGCGCGAATGGTAAAGCAGCCCCTTGCCAGGACGCGTGGTGCCCATGGCCCGGAAGAGCGCCTGCGTCAGCAGCTGTCGCGTCATGCGCTCACTCATCGCGTAGTCCACCCGCTCGCCATCGAACAGGTCAGCAACCGAAAACATCGATAAGTTATTGATTTGGCGGAGAGGGGGGGATTCCGGGAGTTTTCCGAAATCATCCTTTCCGATCAATGACTTGCTAAAATTTTGTGGATAGGCCTAGCTACAATTTTTAGCTACGATCGCGGCCATGCTTAGTGCTCGTGCCGCGAGTTTGCATTCTATCCCAGTTGGCTACTTCACGTCCAATACGTCGGCACACCCTCAAACGATGGAGAACATGAACCACGGCTGGCGGCGTCACAACCTCCGCTGAGGCGGCAGCGCAAAGCTACACTTGACGACCGACTTCATAGGCCAGGGCTACGCGCGGTTTTCTGTTTCCGGTCAGGGCGCTGTCAGAAGTGGGTCTGGATCTCGAAAATCTGCGTTTGGCAATGAATCCTACCAGGCCGAGGCCTGACGCAAACAGCGCCCATTCCGAAGGCTCGGGAACCGCATCCACAGCATACGGAGTACTTGACACTTTTGCAGTCCAATCTATGGTCATGCTGTCAAAATTTGTCCATGAATAAGGCGCCACAGGAATGGATTTCGTCGAGATTGGAACCGGGCCCGTTGTGGTACCCGTCACAATGAAGTACGGGCTGGCCGGAAGGCTGAACACATTTGATGAAGCCGAGATCAAATCAAACTGGACTGTCGCGCTGCTTGATCCCGGTTGTGCGTATATGCTTAGTCCGTTGAAGTTCGCTGACAGAAAGTTATTCCCGTTACCATCCGTCAAAGCGAGACTGCCTCCAAAAATAAATTGTTGAGAGTAAACGCTCGAACCGGGAAGGGCTGGTGCGGCTTGGTTTACAGGTACGCCTGATGTGGTGACCACATTCAGGTTGGACGTACCGACATTCTTAACGATATTGCCTGTTGTACTGGTTGCTATGACACACGCGGTGCAATTGGCGTATACCTCATTTCCCTCAGGCGTATTAAGGATTAAGTGGAAGCCAGGTAGTATTGTCGGGCTTGCCGGGCCTGAAATGAAGCCTCCAATCGCTCCCGGTCCCGAGGCCATGGCGGTT
>JAJXXS010000218.1 GCA_021780975.1 Pseudomonadota bacterium | reverse complement strand
TGTGGGTGCTGCTGCCCAAGGACGCGCCGCCACCGGCCTTGGCGCACAACTGAGCGGGCGCGCGCCGGTCTCAGTGTGTGACGGCGCGGAAGGCCGGGCAGTCCACCTGAAAGATCTGGCCATCGTCGAGCCGCGCCGCGCTGAGTTTGCCGCCCCACAGGCAGCCGGTGTCGAGCGCCAGCAGATGCGGGCGCTGCACCAGGCCCAGCGCCGACCAGTGGCCGAACACGATGTTGGTTTGCGCGGTGCGCCGCCCCGGCAGCTCGAACCAGGGCCGGTAGGGTGGCGGCGCGTGCGGCCCCTTGTGGTGGAATTCCAGGCTGGCGTCGGGCGCGAGGTAGCGCATGCGCGTGAGCACGTTGGTGATGACGCGCAGCCGCTCGACGCCCGTCAGGGCCTCGCTCCAGGCATTGGGGCTGCTGCCGAAGATCCCCGCGACGCGGGCTTGCCAGTCCGGGGAGCGCAGCGCCGCTTCCAGTTCGCCGGCCAGGCGCAAGGTGTCGGCCAGGCTCCAGCTCGGCAGCACGCCGGCATGCACCATCAGCCAGCCGTCTTCATGATGGGCCAGCGGCCGGCTGCGCAGCCAGGCGATGAGTTCGTCGTGGTCGGGCGCGGCGAGGATGTCGGCCAGGGTGTCGCTCTCGCTCAGCGGGCGCACGCCGGCAACCACGCCCAGCAGATGCAGGTCGTGGTTGCCCAGGACCACCGTGGCGGCTTCCCCCAGACTGCGCACGTAGCGCAGCAAGGGCAGCGACTCGGGGCCGCGGTTGACGAGGTCGCCCACCAACCAGAGGCGGTCGCGGCGCGCGTCGAACTTGATGACCTCCAGCAGTTGCAGCAGGGGCTGCAGGCAGCCCTGGGCGTCGCCGATTGCGTATATCGTCATGACGCAAAGGAATTCAAAAGGGGGATATCTTACCCGCTCAGGATGGCGCTTCTGTGTAAGCGGCCAGCGCCTCGAACTGCGCGACGGAAAGATTTTCCGCGCGCAGGCCGGGATCGATGGCGAGCGCCGGGAAGGCGGCGGCAGGCACCACGCCGGCGAGAGTGTTGCGCAGCACCTTGCGGCGCTGGCCGAAGGCGGCCGCCACCACATGCGCGAAGCGCGCCTCGTCAAGCGGCGTCTTGTCCGTGCGCGGGAACAGGCGCACCACCGCGGAGTCGACCTTGGGCGGCGGATCGAACGCGTCCGGCGGCACGTCGAGCAGCCAGGTCAGGCGGCAGTGGCGCTGCAGCATCACCGACAGGCGGCCGTAGTCCGGCGTCGAGGGCTGCGCCACCATGCGCGCCACCACTTCCTTCTGCAGCATGAAGGTCATGTCGCGGAGGTGCGGCAGAAACTGCAGCAGGTGGAACAGCAGCGGCGTGGAGATGTTGTAGGGCAGATTGCCGACCAGGCGCAGGTCGGGCCCCAGCGCCGCGAAATCGAAGTCGAGCGCGTCGCCCTGGTGGATGGTGAGGCGCGGCGGCGGATAGCTCGCGGCCAGGCGCGCGACGATGTCGCGGTCGATCTCCACCACCGTCAGGTGCGGCAGCGCCTCCAGCAGCGGACGGGTGAGCGCGCCCAGACCGGGGCCTATTTCCGCCACGTTATCGGAGGGTTGCAGGGCCAGGCTGGCGATAATGGCGTCGATCACGCTGCGGTCGACGAGAAAGTGCTGGCCGAAGCGCTTGCGCGCGCGATGGGGTGCGGGCATGGCAGGGAAGAAAGGGGAACGCGGCCGCAAGCTTACCCGATGGCGGCGGTCCTGCGGCTCAGGGGTTCTTCAGCAGGGCTTCGAACTCTTCCCCGGGCACGGGGCGGGAGAACAAATAGCCTTGCCCGTAGTCGCAGCCTGCCGCTGCCAGAAGGCTGCGCTGTGCCTCCGTCTCCACGCCCTCGGCGATGACCTTGAGCCCCAGCCGATGGGCCATGACGATGATGGCGTCCGACAGCGCCCGGTCATGTGCGTCCGTCTCCAGGTCGCGCACGAAGGTCTGGTCGATCTTCAGGTATTCGACGGGAAAGTGTTTCAGGTAGGAAAGCGCGGAGTAGCCTGTGCCGAAATCGTCGATGGCCATCTGCAGGCCCGCGGCGCGCAGGCGCGCGAGCTTTTCCGCCACGTCCATGTCGGCTTCGAGGAGCACGCTTTCCGTGATTTCCGCCACCAGGCAGGTGCCCGGCAGCCCCAGCTGGGCGAGGCGCGCGAACCAGGCGTCGAGGTCCAGGGCGTCGCTGTGCAGCTGGGCGGGCGAGATGTTGACCCCCACCTGTAGCCCCTGCGGTCGCAGCGCGGCCCAGCGGCTCGCCCAGCGCGTGGCCTCCTGGAAAACGAATTCGCCCAGCGGCAGGATCAGTCCGGTTTCCTCCGCCAGGGGAATGAATTCGCCGGCGCTGATCAGGCCGCGCTCCGGGTGCTGCCAGCGCAGCAGCGCTTCCGCCTTGACCAGGCGCCCGTCTGCCAGGTCGACGATGGGCTGGAAGTGGAGCGCAAGCTGCCCGGTGGCGAGGGCGCGGCGCAAGTCGCCGAGCAGTTCCTGGCGCGCCTGGGCCTGTACCTGCAGCGCGGGGGTGAAGTAGCTGAAGCGGTTGCGTCCACGCTGCTTGGCCGCGTACATGGCCTGATCGGCGTTTTTCAGCAGACTGTCCGCGTCGCGGCCGTCCGCGGGGTAGACGGTGATGCCGGCGCTGGCGGAAAGAAAGATGGCCCCATGGTCCTCCGCAGGCGCAAACGGCTCCTTCAGCCGCGCGATGATGGCGGCGGCAATCCTGTCGACATCCGTCGTGTCGTGCAGCTGCGGCAGGATGACGGTGAATTCGTCGCCGCCCAGGCGCGCCACGGTGTCCGAGGTGCGCACGCAGGAGGCGATGCGCTGCGCGGCGTCGATCAGCACGCGGTCGCCGGTGGCATGACCGAGGGTGTCGTTGACCGCCTTGAAGTCGTCCAGGTCGAGGAAAATCAATGCCAGCATCTTGCCGCTGCGCTGGGTGTTGCGGATCTCGTGCTCCAGGCGCTCGTGAAACATGAAGCGGTTGGGCAGGCCGGTCAGCAAATCGAAGTTTGCCTGGCGCCAGATCAGTTCTTCCGAACGCTTCTTCGCCGTGACATCGCGTGTGATGCCGAGCAGGCCGGTAATGTTTCCATATGCGTTGCGCAGGGGTGCCGCATGGGTTTCCAGCCAGCGGTCGGTGCCATTCTTGCCGCGGACGAGGAATTCCAGGGTGCCGCTCTCGCCGGCGCAGACGCGTTGATGGAATTCGGCGAACGGCTTGCGGTGCTGCGGGGCGATGAAACCGGTGAGGCCGACGCGCCGCGCCTCCTCGATGCTGTGGATTTCCAGCATGGCGAGGCCGGCGCGATTCATCTGCAGGAGTTCGCCGTTGGGCGCCACCACTTTCACGCATTCGGGCTCGTGCTCGAGGATGGAGTCGAGGAACTGCTTTTGATCGTGGAGCGCGGCGAGGGCCTGCTTGAGGCTGGAGATGTCCTGCGCCACGATGACCACGCAGCTTTCCTCGCCCAGCGCGATCAGCTCTGCGGAAACGAGAAACGGCTGCGCGCCGGCGGCGGTCAGAAAAATGACTTCGCGGTTGAGCACCCGCTCGTGGGCGCGCAGCTGGGCAACGATGGCCTGCCGCTCCTCGGGTTGCGCCCAGAGGCCCAGATCGAGGGTGCTGCGGCCGACGACCTCGTCGCGCCCGCGTCCGGTTGCGCGCATGAAGGCCTCGTTCGCTTCGAGGACCACGCCGTCTGCCAGGCGGCTGATGGAAATCGGATTGGGCGAGTTATGGAATATCTTGGAAAACTTTTCCTCGCTGACGCGCAGGGCGGCGATCGCCTTCCCGTGTTCCCGTGCGCGATCAAAATTGTCGAGGGCAAAGGCGATGTCGCGCGCCATTTCGTCGAGCAGGGCGATGGCGGCCTCGTCGAAGGCGCCCACGCGTTCGTGATAGACCCCAAGCAGTGCGAAGGGCCGTCCGCCGCGCAGGATCGGGAAGGAGCCGCTGGAATTCCAGCCGTAGCGCGCGGCGGCCTCGTGCCACGGGCGCGTGGCGGCGCTGGCCTGGAAATCGTTGATGATGACGTTGCGCGCCTCCTGCCACGCGGTGGCCGCGGGGCCGGGCTGGCGCGAGGCAAGGGGGAGTTCGATGCCATCCAGATAGGCCGTGCCGCTGCCGTAGGCCATGGCGGGTTCGAGGCGCGCGCCGTCGGCGCTCGGACGCCCGATCCAGGCCATTTTCATGCCGCCCAGATCCACCGCCACCTGGCACACCAGGGGAAACAGGCGCGTCTCGTCCTCCATGCGCACGATCGCCTGGTTGATCTCGCTGAGCGCCTGGTAGAGCTTCGTGAGGCGCCGCAGGCGCAGTTGCGCGGGGTTGGCCGCGTCGGGTTCCTGCGTGAGCAGGAAGAGCGTGTCGTGGCCGTCGACGGCGCGCACTTCAAAGTGGGCGTCAACGGGATGCAGCGCGCCGCTTTTGTGGCGCATCAGGCAGGTGGGCGGCAGGGCGGGCTTCACCCGCGAGCGCTTCCGCACAGTGGCGTGATCGAGATCCTGCGTGATGTCGGCGACACCCAGCTGCAGCAGTTCGGCGCGTGTGTAGCCGAGGCTGGTGTGGCCATGGTGGTTGGCGTCCGCGATGCGTCCGCCTCCATCGATGACATAGAAGCCCAGCGGCAACGTCTCGAAAAAGGCCCTCAGGTCGCCGTCGCCCGCCATCCTTTCTCTCCCCAGAGTCGTTGTTGGTGTTGCGGCATCTCCCTATATAAAGCCTGGAGGCGCCGCTGTGAAGCGGGAATGTTGCGCTGGCGGCTTGATTAATGATTAATTAAGCGCTCCGCCCGGGGTTGCTGCTTCCTAGACCATTGCAACGTCATGGAGATCGGTCTTCGCGCCGGCGCTGCAAGGACGGCCTCGGGTGCCCAGCGGTGCACCGGCAGCGGTCTGCGGTCTGCGGGAATCAAATGCCCGGAGTGTTTCCCTGGCCGGGAATACTCATGCCGTGGGCGGCTGCCATTCTTGCCACCAGTCCACGCGCCCGCTTTTGTTGGCCTTGATGTCATACAGCGCGGTGTCTGCATGACTCAGCAGCGTGTCCACGTCCGCGCCGTCCTGCGGATAGAGCGTGACCCCCAGGCTCAGGCCCACGCGCGCGCTGCGTCCGCCAGCGAGGGCGAAGGGCTCTTCCACCGTGGCGTGGATGCGCGCCAGGGCGGTGGGCAGGCATGCCACCTGCGTCAAGCCTTCCAGGATGAAAGCAAATTCGTCGCCGCCCAGACGCGCGACCAGGTCGGTCTCCCGCACAGCCCCGGCCAGGCGGCGCCCGAGCTCCTGCAGGATCGCGTCGCCCGCAGCGTGGCCCCAAGTGTCGTTGACCGGCTTGAAATCGTCCAGGTCCATGATGCCGACGGCCAGCAGCGTCTTGCTGCGGCGCGCGCGCGCCAGTGCCTGCGGCAGCCGCTCCAGCAGAGCGAGGCGGTTGGGCAGGCCGGTGAGCGCATCATGGCGCGCCAGAAAGCCCTGCTTGCTGCGTTCCTCTTCCAGGCTCAGCTTGAGATCGAGCTCGTCCAGCCCGCTGCCAAGCTGACGCCCGACCTGCGCCGCCAGGGCCAGAACTTCGTCGTCGAACATGCCGATCTGGCGGCCGGCGAGGCCCAGTATGGCGTAGGGCTTGCCACCGCGGCGCAGGGGCACGGCCACCCCGGACACCCAGCCTTTGGACTGCAGCATGACCAGCCGGCTGGCGAGCGAGGGATCGTCACGGTGATCGTTGTTGTATTCCAGCTGGCCGCTCAGCCAGGCCCGCCCGACCGGCCCGGTGGCGTCCTGTGCCGAGAGCGCGAGCTGTTCGACGCCGCCGTAGGCGTCGGCGGCGGAGGCGGCAAGGCTGTGAAAGCGGCCTTCGGCGTCGGGCTGCACCACCCAGGCGGCGGCGAACAGCCCGCTTTGCGCCAGATGCGTGCAGATGTCATTGAGCATGGCGACATCGCTGGAGGATTTGAGGATCACGTCGCCGGCTGAGAGCAGCGCCTGGTAGAGCCCCTGCAGGCGTTCCATGCGGGCGTGCTGGGCCGCCTGGCGCTCTTCCTGGGCGCGCCGCTCCAGGGTAAGGGCGAGCGCCTCCTTCTGCACCTTGAGGGTGCGGCGCACGAGCCAGGCGAACCCGGCTATCGCGAGCAGTTCCAGCAGCAAGGGCAGGCGCACGCGGCGCCACCAGCCTTGCACCGCCACCGCGCGCGGCATCACCACGAAGGCGGCCGCCGGGTAGCCCTGCAGGCGCTTGAACATGCCCCAGAAAATCTCCCCCTGGCCGACGTTGAGTCGGCCGGTGATGGGCGCCTGCTGCGCGTGGGGGTTGCGCAGCAGCGCCTGGTGGACGGCCCCGCTGCGCGGTTGGCCGAGGAACTCGACCAGTTGCGGCGCGGGCAGCGCGGGCAACGGCCAGCGCTCCAGCAGACGCCCTTCCTGCGACATGATGCCAAGGCCGAAACCGTTGTCGGCCTGCTCCTGGGTGAGCAGGCTGCGCCAGAGCATGGTCTGGCGTTCCAGATTCAGCCCGGCGACGACATAGAAGCTCACTGTGCCATTCTGCTCATGCACCGGGTAGCCCAGCCGTATCACCGGCACATGCGTGAGCGGGCTGACCACCGGCGGAAAGAACTGCAGACCCCGGCGTTCGCGCATGGCAGAGAGCATCTGCATGAGCTTGGGGTTGGCGTTGAACTTGCGTTGGGTGGCCGTGTCTGGCGCCGCGGAACTGGTCAGCAGGCG